>JAAHGE010000205.1 GCA_010672635.1 Desertifilum sp. SIO1I2
ATGGAGACGGAAGGATGTCAACAGTTTTTAGCAAATATTCATGTAAAAGCTTCGCTGCTAGTTGATTTCCCTCTGCATTCCAATGGGTATCGCGCAGAAGATAAAGAGTTTGAGTCTGACTGGCGACTTGGAAGGGTTGAAGTAAGTCGAGATAGGGAATATTTTCTTTTTCTAAATGCTCGATTAAAATCTTTTGAAAGCATTCTAAATCATAATCTTCTCGATTGAGATTAAATCGATCGAACAAGGTATCTTGCAACTCGGAATTGACTTGAAACTCATCTGGATAAAGCGTAACTACAAACTGAATATCGCGAGCTTTCAAGAGCGCGTTCATTTGGGAAATGCTATTTAAGATATAATCAATATTGCCTTGATAGTAACTCTGACTTTGCTTTTCTAGATTGCAAAACTCCATCCGAGCCAGTTCAATTTGTAAAAAAGTTTCTTCTGAAAACGCGATGGGAGCAGACTCATCCGCGCGAGCCGCCTGCTCAATCTTCATCATTTCGCGGAAAACCTGATACTTTTGTTGAACGAACAATATTAAGCGCGATCGCCCAATAATCGGATACCCTAGAAACCGAACTTCCCGCCGCTTATCAATATCAATTTGGGTATCATTCACAACAATCCGCTTGCGATAGGGATCGGCATCAATAAAATCATTTCCGGTAAAAAAGCCCAACACAACCAGATCGGGATTATATTGCAAGCCATACTTTTGCAACATCAGTAACTGCTCTCCCGTATGCGTCATGGGATAGCCTGTATTAATGACTTCCACCGGGGGTAAATTCGGGGTATTCTGAAACTGATTTTCAAGTAAAGCCGTATAGTTTCCGTCTCGTCCCCCTGCCCAACTAAAAGAATCCCCTACAAATAACATCCGAAACGAGCTAGGATCTTTTTCTAACAGATAATCGCGATCGTTAAAGCCAAACTGGTTCGAGCCTAAAGTGTAGGGACGCACCCGAAACCCCATATCAGGATCGTATTGATAAAACGTTTTGTTGAACAGAACCGGTTCCAAGAAAATCATCACCAGTTCTACCGCCAGGAAGGGGACACCCACCCACAGCACAAGGAGAACAAGCCACTGAGTTAATTGGGCAACAGGACGCTTTGAGGAAAATTTAGGCATGACCAATCAAGCACAGGGCTTGCAAGACAAACCGAACCGACTCGCCAAACTATAGCGAGGTTCCGCCAGAGCAGTCAAGTTAGCAAATAGAGCCGATCGCGATCGCAATTTCACCAGATTCTTCTATCATTTAACGATGGACTTGGGATCGAATCGCACCCAAAATGGTCAGCAGCGCAACCAACTTCAGGAATAAACAGCGCCCTCCTTGGCACATTTTAGAAATTCCGGCGTCGGCTCAACAGCCCGCAACGGCAATCTCAAAGGATCGAGACAATCCCGAATTCCAAGACAGCACGCGGCAAATCGTCAGGACAGTTCAGTCGCAGATTTTCTCAAAATCTCATTACACTGTACTAATCCTGTTCAAGTAGAGACAAAGCACATCCATTGTGATGTCATTTCTGGTGTGGGAGAGAACCCTATGAAAATTCTTGGTATTTCAGCGTACTATCACGATAGTGCTGCGGCTTTAGTCTGCGATGGCGAAATTGTCGCGGCGGCACAGGAAGAAAGATTTTCCCGTAAAAAGCACGACCCTCGATTTCCGCAACATGCAATTACCTATTGCCTGCGCGAAGCCGGAATCAGCATCCAAGACCTAGACTACATCGCTTTTTATGACAAGCCTCTGCTGAAATTTGAGCGACTTTTGGAAACCTACTTATCCTATGCCCCCAGAGGATTTCGCTCATTTCTGGCAGCAATGCCCGTTTGGTTGAAAGAAAAACTTTATCTCAAATCCCTCCTTAAAAAAGAACTTTCCACCCTGGGCGGCTGTACCAACAAAGACTTACCACCCCTGATGTTCACCGAACATCACCAATCTCACGCCGCCTCCGCCTTCTTTGCCAGCCCCTTCCAACGGGCTGCCGTGCTGTGTCTCGATGGCGTCGGCGAATGGGCAACCACCACCGCCTGGTTAGGCGAAGGCAACAAACTCACCGCCCAATGGCAAATTGACTTTCCCCACTCCCTCGGCTTACTCTACTCCGCCTTCACCTACTACACCGGATTTAAAGTCAACTCCGGCGAGTACAAACTCATGGGGTTAGCCCCCTACGGCGAACCCAAATATATCGATAAAATCCTCGATAACCTGATTGACATCAAACCCGACGGCACCTTCCGGTTGAACATGGAATACTTCAACTACGCCACCGGGTTAACTATGACCAACGAGAAATTTAGCCAACTCTTTGGTGCCCCACCGCGCCAACCCGAAGGCAAACTCACCCAACGGGAAATGGACATCGCCAGTTCCATCCAGTGGGTAACAGAAGAAGTAGTCCTGCGATTAGCCAACACCGTCAAAACCGAAATGGAGGTTGAACACCTCTGCCTAGCCGGAGGCGTGGCGCTGAACTGCGTTGCTAACGGTCGAATTGTGCGCGAATGCGGCTACAAGGATATTTGGATTCAACCCGCAGCCGGAGATGCAGGCGGTGCCTTGGGTGCAGCCCTCTCCATTTGGCACGAATATCTCGAACAACCGCGCCATATCCCTGAAGTTGCCCAGCCGCGAGAATTAGTCTTAGCAACCGAAGCGACGGCAACCTCAACCCTGACGGCTGCAACCCCGACAGCCCCCGCACGTACGGCTTGCCCGAACGATACCATGCGCGGTTCTTACTTGGGCCCCCGGTTTAGCGATGCCGAAATCCTCGAATACTTGCAAGCTGTCAAAGCCCCCTACCTGCGCCTCGACGATGCGGAATTGATGCCGCGTTTGGCCCAAATTCTCGCCGATGAGAATGTGGTCGGTTGGTTCCAGGGACGGATGGAATTTGGGCCGCGTGCATTAGGCGGACGTTCCATCATTGGCGACCCCCGCAGCCCCAAAATGCAGTCGGTGATGAACTTAAAAATTAAATATCGGGAGTCTTTCCGCCCCTTTGCACCTTCGGTACTCGCAGAACGGGTTTCTGATTACTTCGAGATCGATTGTGCTAGCCCTTATATGCTAGTGGTTGCCCCGGTGAAGGAGTCGCGGCGCATTCCCATGACGGAAGAACAAAAACGCCTATTTGGGATTGAAAAGCTGAACGTTCCCCGCTCTGAGTTGCCTTCCATTACCCACGTTGATTACTCGGCGCGAATTCAAACGATTCACAAAGAAACCAATCCTCGTTACCATGACTTGATTCGCAATTTTGAGGCGCTGACGGGATGCGGAGTGATTGTCAATACTTCCTTTAACGTGCGGGGAGAACCGATTGTTTGCACGCCAGAAGATGCCTATCGCTGTTTTATGCGGACGGAAATGGACTATTTGGTTGTGGAAAACTACCTGCTAGCGAAGTCAGAACAACCCGCTTGGCAGCGCGATGAATCGTGGAAGACGGAGTTTGAACTCGATTAAACCAACAGTGGCAAGACTCCCCAACCCGTAGGGGAGTCTCGTCAGTTGACCGCATTCCTGCACATCTTGAACCCTTGCTAAAACCTCTAACAAAACGCTATGCACGCAATTCCTCAACTTGACCGCAAAGGACTGCGAGATTTTGGACTCCTGTTTGGCTTGATGATGGTGCTGGTTTTCGGCCTGGTTGGGCCGTTACTGTTTCGCCATTCTTTCCCCCAGTGGCCTTGGATTGTGGCGGGGGTGTTTTGGGTTTGGGCTTTGGCTTTACCGCAAACCCTCGATCCGTTTTATCAGGTTTGGGCCAGATTTGGCTTGGTGATGGGGTGGATCAATACGCGCCTCATTTTGGGTATTATTTTCTATCTGATTACAACTCCAATGGGGATTGTTATGCGTCTGATGGGGAATGACCCGATGCAGCGCCAATGGAAGCGAGATGCTTTAACCTATAGGGTTCCGAGTCAAGTGAGAACGCGAGAAAGTATGGAGCGACCGTTTTAATGTTTGAAGCAACTGTTGACTTTTTTAAAGATCTCTGGGCTTTTTTGCGAGAGCGAAAAAAATACTGGCTGTTACCTTTGATTATTAGTTTGGTGATGGTTGGGGCTTTGATTATCCTGTCGCAAGCTTCGGTCATTGCGCCCTTTATTTACACGCTGTTCTAAGCATTAGGTGCTACAGGGAGAGGTAGGGTTCTCCCTTGGCTTGAACGGTGTTAAGAGCGAAAATATCCTACATCGCAAGCGAGCGGGGGTTCTCTCCCGCTTGTCAAAAAGCAGTGCGGAGATTGTTTGGAGGTTGGAGATGGGAAACGTTAAGGTACCCAATTGGCTGTTACATTTAGGATTGGTGGCGGGGAGCGTTGTCTTTGCCATCGGGGTGAGCGAGGTAGGATTGCGGGTGGCTAATATTCCGCCTCAACCGGGATCTCAAACTGAGCCAGAGACAGTACAGGAGCAGAACCCCACCCAACCTCAAACTGCGATCGCCACTGAGCCAGAAACAGTACAGGAGCAGAACCCCACCCAACCTCAAACTGCGATCGCCACTGAGCCAGAAACAGTACAGGAGCAGAACCCTACCCAACCTCAAACTGCGATCGCCACTGAGCCAGAAACCGTCGTAGAAGGTCCCTCGCCAGACGAACCGACACCTAATTTTTTTAGAATTGATGAGAATTTGGGGTGGGCGCTTGAGCCAAATGTATCGGGATGGTGGCAAGCGGAAGGGGTGGCCTATGTTGAGATTAACAGCGACGGTTTGCGCGATCGCGAATATCCCAAGCAAAAACCCGACGATACGATTCGGATTGCGATTTTAGGCGATTCTTTTGCGGAAGCCTTGCAAGTGGATGCAGATGAGACGTTTTGGGCGATTATGGAACGTAACTTAGCGAATTGCCCTTCGCTCAAAGGTCGCAAGGTGGAAGCGATTAATTTTGGCGTCACTAACTATGGTACGGCTCAACAGTTGTTGATGTTGCGCCAAAAGGTTTGGGATTACGACCCGGATATTGTGCTATTAGCCGTGTTTACGGGCAATGATATTGCGGATAACTCGCGGGAACTCGATAATCGCAACCGTCCCTATTTTGTTTATCAAGATGGGGAATTAGTCGCGGATATGTCGTTTAGAACGCCCGATAAAACCATTCCACCCTATGGCTTATCCCGGATTGAGGATATGTTTCCCGATTGGTTGACGCGCCATTCTCGCATTCTGCAACTGGCGAAAAAAGTAGAGTTAGGAAATCGCAATCGCCAGCTAGAAGAACAGCGACAGTATATTTATAGCAAGCTTTATCGAGAACCAGACGATCCGGCTTGGATTAATGCTTGGAATGTTACTGAAGGGTTAATGACCTTAATGCATGAGGAAGTCACCGAAAAAGGGTCAGACTTCATGGTTGTCACCTTAACCAATGAGGTTCAGGTGAACCCCAATCGCGAATTTCGGCGCGGCTTTAAAGGCGAAAATAATATTGAAGGAGACTTATTTTACCCCGATCGACGCATTAAAGCCTTGGGCGATCGCGTTGGCTTCCCGGTGCTGAATTTAGTTCAGGATATGCAAGCCTACGCTCAAGAAAACCAAGTCTGCTTGCATGGGTTTGATAACGCGCTACTCTGCGGCGGACATTGGAATGCTGAAGGTCATCGGCTTGCAGGACAGTTAATCACTCCGGCAGTGTGTCCCCTGTTAGAGTCTAGAGAATAGGGGTTAAGGCTGGACTTGTTCGCCGCCGTGAATGGCAACAGCATTCATGGGGGAAACGTTAATTTCAGTGAAGCCTTGAGCATCCACGAGCGCGCGATCGCCCGTACAACTGCGACGATCGACCGTCAGTTCTCCGGCGATCGCATTACAATAGGTGCCGGCGGGTAAACCCGTTTGAAAGCGGCGGCGCAAAGGCGCATCTTCGCGGTTAATCGCGACAAAACCGCGATCGCCTACACTAAACGCAATCTGATTATTTTCATTACTCCACCAGTTGCGGACTTGGGGGGTAGGATGCGTATAGTTGCGAAAGCCGACCATATTGGCGATCGCTCGGTGACGATGTTCGCAAATCCACTCCTGTCCGCAATTGGCTATTCCACTTCTGCCATAAATGCGTTGCGTATTCCCCAAACGATCCGATGGCGGCCCTTGGGAATCAGTTTCAAAGGCATAACTCGACATAATTTGAGGATAGCCATAGGGCCAAGCTAACATAAAAACCGTCGCCAACTCATGCAGCTTACCATCCTTGAACGTTAGCACCGGAGCCGCATCCCCATGACCGCGCTGATTATCGTGGTTATTGGTAAACACCACTGCTTTGTCGCTCGGAATCATCCCCCAACTGCTGCCAAATTCTCGCAAATACGCCAGCTTTTCGTTCCGAAACACGCGAGCCAGATCGCGGCTATATTGAAATTCCGTCACTAACCCCATCGGGAAATATTCCGCCGCTTGAATGGGTTCCCCAGGAGAAGCAATCACCTCTTGGTAAACCAGGGGATTGCCCCGAACTTGGCTTAAGATAGCCTGTAAATCGGTTGCGGGGATATGTTTGGCTGCATCAATCCGAAATCCCGCAACGCCTAACCCCGTGAGATCGTTGAGATAAGTGGCAATTTTCTGGCGAACCGTCGGATCGCTCGTCTTCAAATCCGCCAAATTCAAGAGTTTGCAATGCTGCACCTCCCAACGGTCATTCCAATTGCGGATCTCATTATCCGGGTTGCGGTTGCAATGATTAAAATCATCAAACTGGTATAAGGGATACTCAAAATGACCAAAGGGAGAACCCGCATTTCCCACCTCCGTTTCCCCTGGCGGTAACACCCCCGTCATATGATTAATCACTGCATCGACATAAATATCCACCCCAACCGCCCGACAGCGAGCCACCATCTCTGCAAACTCAGTTCGCGTCCCGCTGCGGCTTTCAAGTTTATAGCTCACGGGTTGATAGCGTTGGTACCAAGGGAAATTTTCAACTAAACGATGCTCGGTAGGCGGCGAAACTTGAATCCCTGCATAGCCTTTTGGCCCTAAAAAGGTTTCGCACTCCTGAGCAATATCCGTCCACTTCCACTCAAACAGATGCACAGAAACCGTACGCGGGGAAGCCGGATTTTGAGCGATTTGGGCCGTTTTCTCCCCAACTCCCCCCCAGAAAAGGGCTTGCGACCTTCTCGACTCGATTTGATAAAGACCAATGAGGAATAGCAAACAAAGCGTTAGGGGTAAAACGAACCAACGCCAGTAAACACGATTTAAGCGCATAGGCGGAAATGAATTGCACTCGCCTCAAGGGAACAGAAGCGCGATCGCAGTCAATTTCAGGATGAGTGGCTGCGATCGCGCCTCCCAATTCACCTTAAAATAGTCCCACTAAAGCCGATCGGCAAACTTGTGGCAATCAAACTTATTAACAAAACAGACTCCAGCTACAGGAATTTGTCCAAAAGCAGGTACCCCAACTCTACCCAGTAGAAAACCGCTGTCAAGCTTTGCAATTAGCCTGCGAGCGGTGTTCTGTGCAAAATACCACGGCTGAGAAGTTCAGCAGCCCCAACTAGCTCAACCCCTGCCACCGCTTAGTGGTGGTGGTGGTGGTGATGACGATCGTGGTGGTGATGATCGTGGTGATGATGATGGTGATGGCTAGCCGCCTGAACTGTCGCCAGTTGAGGATTGACGCTTAACGCTTGTTCCGATAAGAGGGCTTCAATTTGCGGATCTGCCCAGGCTGCGGCCATTTTTAGAAATTCCGGATCGTCATTGACGCATTCCATCTGGACGTAAGTCACATCTGGACGCTGGCGACGCAACGCTTCAATAATATGCTCAACATCACCACA
>JAAHGE010000206.1 GCA_010672635.1 Desertifilum sp. SIO1I2
AAAAAAGCTGAGGTGAAGGGTAAGTTAATTCCCGATAGCAATGATGAGTATTTCTTGTATCAAACCCTAGTGGGGGCTTGTCCGTTTGATACGGGAGGATTGCCTGATTCTTTAGAAGCGTTTACCAACCGCGTCAAAGAGTATATTATCAAAGCCGTTCGCGAGGCAAAACTACATACCGAGTGGTTGCGTCCCGATTGCGAGTATGAGGAAAATTATCTCGCATTCGTGAAAGCGATTCTCGATCCAGGTTATGAGTTTCTAAAAACCTTTGGGCCATTTAAGCAAAAGATTGCTTATTATGGGATCTTCAACTCTCTATCGCAAGTGTTGCTCAAAGTCGCCTCGCCGGGGGTTCCTGACTTTTACCAGGGAACGGAGTTATGGGATTTAAGCTTAGTCGATCCCGATAACCGCCGTCCAGTAGATTTCCAGCAGCGCCGAGAGTTCCTGGAGGAAATTCAGCAACGGGCAAAAACGGATATTTTGAGCTTAGTGGAGGAGTTGTTAGAACACAAGGAAGATGGGCGGATTAAGCTATTCTTAATTGCTCAGTGCTTAAAAGCGCGGCGAGAGTATTTATCGATTTTCCAAGATGGCGATTATCAGCCGTTGGAAGTGACGGGAAAATTTAACGATTGCGCGATCGCTTTTGCGCGACAATCGCAACAGGGTACCGCGATCGCGATCGCTCCTCGCTTTTTCACCCATCTCATTCGACCCGCAGAGTCTCCCATTGGCGAACTCTGGCAAGATACAGCCATTCAACTCCCGGAAAACTTAGCAGGGACTTGGACCAATGCTATTACCCATCAATCCTTGCCAGCCACAACCACCCTATCCCTAACCCAAGCTTTACAACATTTCCCGGTTGCGCTGTTGGTACAACCCCACTCTTAACCCTCAACCCAATTACAGTAGGGATTTTGGGCAAGATTCACATTATAGTAGCGCGGATCGTCTGATACCTCGCGCTCGATCCAACTGGGGAGAACCAAATGCTGAGTCTCCTCAGTTAACTCCACTTCTGCCACAATTAACCCTTGATTGTCCCCTGCAAACTCATCAACCTCCCAGATAGTTCCCTCAATATCGAGGCGATAGCGCGTTTTCTCAATCAGTGGAGGTTCGCAGAGGGTATCGAGCATTTGTTGAGCATCCGCCGCCGGAATTGCATATTCAAACTCAGCACGAGCAATACCAACCGATAATCCTTTAATGGTGAGATAGCCAGACTCACCCACCAACCGTACTCTGACGGTTGTGCCGTTTTCCGTGGGGATATAACCCTGGCGATAAAGTGTTCCAGTTCCTAACTGCCGCCATTCATCCCCTTTCACTAAAAACTTGCGCTCAATTTCCGTTGGCATAAATGATACTGCTTGAACGAGATCCATCCTTACCCAGACCACGTTACCACGAGCGAGGGGTATTGAACCTTCTAAGCATTGCCGAGTAAGGCTTTGAGCTGTGCTTTTTCTTTCTTAGTAGGTTTTTGAGGAAAGCGAGCCTGCTCCTAAAGGTAGGTTCATTCTACTTCATGGGATAGGCGATCGCACTTTTGGAGTTCTGGCTTTTGACGGGTGGAAAGTTGGATAAGAACTTTTAGGGTAGAGGTAACGCTAAAAGAAAAGAAAATTAATAAAACTCATGTCTAAACAACCTCAAGCACCCAAACCTCATCCTATTCTGAAACTGCTTACAGGACTCTTAGGCGTCGTTGGACTCAGTTCAATGGCGAGCTTACCCGCTTCCGCTCAAGGAATCACAGCACCCGCAGGCGGATTCGGAAATACTGTGGCTCCTGGCGCAACCGTTAACACCGCACCGAATACAGGCGCAGCCGGAGTCGCCGCACCGAATACAGGCGCACCCACTACAGGCACAGTTGGCACTCCTTTACAGCAAAACACTGGCGTGCAACAAACTGCGCCAAATACCATTACACCAGCACCTGGTAGCGTAAACGCGCCTTCAGGAGTTATTACTCCCCCTGTCACCTCGCCTGGGTTTGGTACAACTGCACCGAATGTTTTAACGGCTCCCCAAAACTTGGGTACGCAACAGACGCTTCCTGGCGCGTTTGGTACCCCCACGCAGGGAGTAATTACAACACCCAATCAAGGCTTCCCTGTGGTTCCAGGACCCGGTATTAACCCGGAGGCGAATGTTTTAACCCCGCAACAGGGTGTTGTTAATCCTAACCCGAATATCTTGGGCCCCCAGCCGGGAGTGATTAACCCCAACTCGAATATCTTGGTACCGCAACCAGGAATTGTACCGGGTCAAAGTTTTGTGCCTCAACAAGGATTTGCACCTCAAACCTTACCGGGACAAACAAGTGGAACGGTGGCTGCACCTGCGCCGAATGCGGTGATTTTGGTTCCTAGCCAGTCGGCTTTCCCCGTACCCGCTCAAACCCGTCAGAATGTCAGTTCTTTCCAACAAACCCGCGATCCGAATATCTTGTTTAATGCACGCTAAGGGGTTGCGATCGCAATTTCTCTAATCGCTTTCCAGGAACTCTCACACGCGCAGGGTAGGTTAATCCTACCCTGTTTTGCATTTAAGACTCTCCTCAAATTTTTGATAAGCTTTTCTCTAATATCCACCGATGGCTCTCTCTATGATGCAGGTTTCTGGACTGTTTGTTTATCCGATTAAATCCTGTCGAGGTATTGCTCTAGAACGTGCAGAAGTGACGCCGACGGGGTTTGTTTGGGATCGAGAGTTTATGCTGGTGGATTGTCAAGGGATGTTTATTACCCAGCGAAAATACGCGCAACTCGCCTGCATTCAGGTGGAGATTCAAGAAGATCGGTTGATTTTGTCGGCGGAGAATGGGACTTTTACGCTGCAACCCACGTTTGAGGGGGAAAAGCGAACGGTGGAGATTTGGCGCGATCGCACAGTCGCTATCGATCAAGGGGATGCTGTGGCTCGCTGGTTTCAGGAAAACCTGCAACTTCCAGCAGATTTGCAGGTGCGTCTGGTTCGCCAATCTCGCGATCGGGTGCGACGGGTTAATCCTGATTATCAGGTACGGGAAGGCGATCGCGTGAGTTTTGCCGATTCTTTACCCTTTTTGTTAACCACTACTGCGTCTTTAGCCGATCTCAACTCTCGCCTCGCACAACCTATCGGGATGGAGCGGTTTCGGCCGAATATTGTGGTTGAAACGTCAGAACCTTTTGCAGAGGATGGTTGGAAGCAGATTCAAATCGGCGATCTTTTGTTTCATGCGGTGAAAGCTTGCGATCGCTGTATCGTGACGACGACCGATCAATTTTCTGGAACGCGAGACGCCAATAAAGAACCCCTCAGAACCCTGGCTCAGTTCCGCCAACCGATTCCCGGAAAAGGCATCTTTTTTGGTCAAAACTTAATTTCCCATACCCTCGGCTGGCTGCAAGTGGGCGCAAGCGTGACTATTACAGCTTTAGAGTAAACGGGTGCGATCGCGATCGCATCGGGAGATTGAGTGATGTCACGGAGAACAGGGCGGTAAACTCACCTAAATTCGGTGAGATCCCTCACGCGGATTTTGAGCGATCTTCGCCAATATTGTTATAGAACTTTGCACAGCTCTGTTGAGCAAAAGCGAGTGACTCCTAGCCCATCTCTCCTGTCTATCTCTTCTTTACCGACTGAAGAAACTTATTGAACAGGCTAAAAGTCACTGACTCTTAAGGTGGAACGAAGGAAAACATCATGAATGCATTTGAGTATACGACGCCACAACCAATTCTGAGAAGCAAGCTCAACATTTCTCAACACTTGAGCCGAATCGATATTCTCAAGCCGCTGCGTCAATGGCTCGACGAATGCCCAGTTCGCGATCGCCAACTCGCCCACTTCTTATGTAAACTGATTCCGACTCAATGTCCCTTCGAGCGCGATATTCAGTTATTTGGTCGCACCCTATTGCACATTCCTCCCATGTGCAAACTTAATCCTCTTTATAACGAAGTTGTGGGCTTACGTTTCCGAGCATTATGTTATCTTGCCGATGAATGTGGTGAAGATGTAACAGCGTATTGCTAATTTTTGAGGGAATACTAAACTACAAGTAAAGTTTAGTGTAATTGACTTGATAGCCCTTGAGAATATCTCTATAGTAAAAAGTGAAGCAACTCAGCTTCCCTGGCAGATGTAACACCTAAATGTAAATCATACACAAGAGGTAAAACGCTGTTTAAGTTAAATCTGTCTCGTCCACACGCAATAGCATCCCAACAAAAAACCGATTCTTCCTCACTCTAGAAATTCGAGAGTTTAACCACTGTCTTGACAGCGAACTCTAGATAGAATTACCCAAATAGAGGATATATATCGGGAATACTAGGGGATGCTATTGGCGTTTTAAACTCCCAAAAATCTTAAAAGTAAAGTTTAGTTTCATTCCCTTGAACCTCATAGATATCTTTCCTATATTAGTAATTGAAGCAACCAAGCTTCCCTGGCAGATAAAACAGCCAAGTTCAAAATAAAACCAGAGGTAAAACGCTGTTCCATTTAAATCTGTCTCGTTCAAACACAACAGCACCCCCATTCAAGACGGATACTTCCTCCAGTTAAAAGATAGGGAGCAATGCAACTGAAAATCTCATTGTGAGAGCTTGTCTCAATTCAGTTCACCTCCAGATATAATCACTTAGGAGAGGCGGTCACTCGGTCAAGAAATTCATCGGGTGCTGTTGTGTTTTAAAGAAAAAATCAACGATCGACTATGGCCATTATTGCCCTAAAAGCTTGGTACCTTCAGGAATACGAACCCATTCGGGAATTAGAGCAACGTCCCCCAGACATTCGTCTCAGCAAAAATAGCTTACTGAAATCCGCACTCAGGGCAGACTTTTTAGAAGATAGCGAAGACGTGAAAAAGTCCGCCTGGTTTCAGCGTTACCTCGAAGGCGAGCTTGTAGAATTCTATATTGAAGGCAGTGGTGGTTACGCCATTTCTAACATTGACCTCACCAGCCACGAAATTTACTTCACCAAACAAGAAGTAATGGCCCACCTCGATCCGATTATCTTCTTGTGCGATCAAGTAGACTATAGTCCTTCTAGCGAAGCCTTGCGGGAAGAACTGGCCAGCGCGATAGAATCATTGAATCGGCGATCGCGCCTACCCCTCAGCCTAGAAGTCACCAACCGCGCCACCGACACCCCCATTCGCCTCAATAGCGCCTCCATCCGCCGCATCCGCAAAAGCTTGTTATTCATCGCCGACGGCACCCCCATCACCCAAGTCGAACGCGAAGACAGCACCCAACTTATCCCTAGTCCCACCGTTTGCGTCGAGACAGGTTACGCCTTGCAACTCAAACGACCCGAACAGATCCTACTCGTCCAAATGGAACGATCGGATCTTCCCGGTCAATTTCCCTTCGACATTTCCAACCAGAACCGCCTCATCTTTAAAAGCCGCC
Organism: Desertifilum sp. SIO1I2; assembly: GCA_010672635.1. Taxonomy (GTDB): domain Bacteria; phylum Cyanobacteriota; class Cyanobacteriia; order Cyanobacteriales; family Desertifilaceae; genus Desertifilum. The sequence goes on from JAAHGE010000206.1 coordinate 5,433, forward strand.
AAGAACTCCAAGACATGCTTCCAGGAATGTTAGAGGGGTTGTTACAACGGTATAACCTGCTGTACTGACTAAGCCTGAATTAACCGCAACCGAACGCCGACTGCTGTTGAGCAAGGCTCGATAGACCGCAGTCCGAGAGCCTAGATAGATCTGTTCTATAATCGTGTAGCCGGTTGCGGGAACTGACACAGAGGGAGAATGGGCCGGGTAGGTCATAGGTTTGGTCAAAGACAAGAGTGGCTTTTTTTAGTCTTAACGATTTGTTCTAGAGTGGCAGTCGAATGTAAAATTTACTGCCTTGTCCTAGCTCAGACTCAACGTCCAAGCTGCCACCATGTTTGTCTACGACAATTTGACGGGCGATCGCCAATCCCAACCCCGTCCCTTTACCTACCGCTTTGGTGGTAAACAAATGGTCAAAGATTCTGGCTTGCATTTCTTCACTCATGCCTTTGCCATTATCTTGAATTGAAATCTGCACTTGATTTTCTATCGCCGCCGTGCAAATGGTAATTTGTTGGGGATTTGCTGTTAGTTCAGCAAAAGAGCGCCCCTGAGCCATCTCATCAAACATATCGATCGCATTCGCTACAATATTCATAAATACTTGATTCAACTGACCGAGAAAACAATTAATTAATGGAATTTCACCATAGTTAGTAATCACCTCGATCTCCGGACGAAACTGATTAGCCTTGAGGCGATATTTCAAAATCAGCAGGGTACTGTCAATTCCCTCATGTAGATTCGCACTAACCTTATATTCCGTGTCAGCGCGGGAGAAGGTGCGGAGGCTGGTGCTGATAGATTTGATGCGCTCAGTTGCCCTTTGCATTGAATTGAGCAACTGGGGTAAATCTTCGCAGATATATTCCAAGTCGATATCTTCAGCATTATCTTGAATTGGCAGGACTGGATTGGGATAATGTTGCTGATAGAGTGCCAAATGTTCGAGCAAGTCCTGCACATGATCTTTGCTATTATCGATGCTGCCATTGAGGAAGCCAAGCGGATTATTCACTTCATGGGCAACCCCGGCGACTAAGTTCCCCAAGGTTGCCATTTTCTCGCTTTGAACCATTTGCAATTGAGCATTTTTTAGCTCCTGTAACGTATTTTCTAAATCTTGAGATTTTTGTTGAATTATGGCTTCGGCGGCTTTGCGATCGCTAATATCTAATAACAGTCCATCCCACACCAACGAGCCATCATCAGTAAGCTTTGTGATTCGGGCTTCTCCATGAATCCACTTAAGCTTTCCAGAGGGGGTAATAATTCGTCCCTCCCACCGCCAAGGCTTTAAAGTTTGAACTGAATCCGCTATAACCTGACGATGGGACTCAACATCCTCTGGATGCACCATATTCAAGATGATTTGTACATCAGCGATCGCTTGTTCAGCCGGGATTTCATAAAGCTCGTTACAAGCGTTACTGATATATGACAGGGACACTGAACCATCAGTGGCCGTCAGGAATTGATACACCACCCCCGGAACGTTATCGACCAAAGTATGGAAGCGGGATTGAGCAGTTTTCAATTCATAGAGCGAACGCTCAATTTGTTGACTATATTCCTGAGAGCGTTGATAAAGTCGGGCGTTTTCTAGGGAGATGGCAGCTTGGGTGCAGAGGAAGTTGAGGATAGTAATGCGATCGCTCGTAAACACCCCACTGGTGGAGCAATTTTCTAGATACAAAATAGCCCGTAAGTTACCTTGGTTGAGAATCGGTAAACATAAGACACTCTTAGGCTGATAGCGATGCAGGTAATTGTCCATCACTGGCAAGTCAGTCTTCAGGTCGTCAATCGCCACCGTCGTCACCGTATTTTTTACATACTGTATTAACTTGATGGGAAGGCTAGGGCGAGCGTCTAGGGGCACAGATTGCAGCGTCACCTGCTCCAAGTTCGCCATCACTCGCACCTGCCACTGGTTATCCTCACAGAGCATCAAAGCGCACTGGTTTGCTCCAGAGTTTTTGAGCATCGTCTGGGTTAAAATTTGTAGCAGTTCATCCAGGGCGATCGTGCTAGCGAAGGTTTGAGACACTTGCAGTAGGGCAGCAAAATCGAGGGTTTGGTTAATGCTGCTACTAGAACTTTTATGAGGGGTGGAGTGCAGTGAGTAAGCAGGAGCTGCGATCGTGGCTAAAGTTTCTAAAAGGGCAAGGGGTTGATTGGCAGCTTGCAGGATGGGTTGCAGCAATTGGGGATAGCGTTGTTCTAAATCGACGACCTTTGCTTTAGCTCCCCATTTGGCATAGCCGTAGTAGGCTATGCTGCAGGCTGAGACCCGCGATGCCGTGAACAAAATTCCGGAAATGGCGGCGGTGGAGGGCGTGGACGGCATTTTCATCGGCCCGGCCGATCTCTCCGCCAGCA
>JAAHGE010000207.1 GCA_010672635.1 Desertifilum sp. SIO1I2
ATCGGGTACAGCCACCTGATAACGCAAATATTCTACAGAGACAGCAGGGTTAGGGGGACGACGGCGAATTTGCATCTTGAATTAGGGAAAAAAGAGGGTGGGGAGATGGGGAGGTGGGGGGATGGGGGAAAATAAGGGAATTGGGAGTTAGGAGTTGGGGAAGAAGAGGATGGGGAGGTGGGGGGATGGGGGGAAGAAAAGATAGGAAGACTTGATAACTGTCAACTCAGCACTCTCTTCCCACTCGGAACACCGCTACTTGGCGTGCAAGCTACGGAACTCGGTACGAGCGCACTCTTGATCCCACTTAGCACACCGCTACGCGGAAGAACCGCGCAACAGCACTTTACACTCAGCACTCTATTCCCACTCAGCACTCAGCACTAACCTAGTGAGTAACCATTGCTCGCTTATACGCTTCATCGAGAACCTCAGACAGGGTAGGATGAGCGTGTACGAGGAAGCCTAGAGTATGGACAGATTGGCGTTGAGCGATCGCGCTAGCGGCTTCGTGAATCAGATCCGATGCGTGCAGCCCTAAAATATGAACGCCTAGGATCTCTCCAGTATCTTGACGATAGATCACTTTTGCCAAGCCATCGACCTCGCCTTCTGCGATCGCCTTAGAATTGCCTTTAAAGTAAGATCGAGTGGTGGCAATCTCAAACCCTTCTGCTTGAGCCAATTCCTTGGCTTGCGGTTCCGATAACCCCACATAGCTAATTTCGGGGTGAGTAAACGCCGCTGCTGGAATGCTGCGATAATCGACAACGCGTTGGCGATCGCAAATATTCTCAATCGCCACAATTCCCTGAGCCGACGCCGCATGAGCCAACATCATCTTACCCGTCGCATCGCCAATTGCCCACAAATGCGGTACAGGTTCGCCACCCGCTAGCACCTGCATCTTATCGTTTACCGGGATAAAACCGCGTCGATCGAGTTCCACCCCAACCGTTTCAACTCCCATATTCTTCGCCGCCGGAACTCGTCCGGTTGCAACTAAACAGGCGTCTACCTCTAACACTTCTACCACTTCTTTGGTTTTCGCATCTGCCAATTCAATCGTCACAGGCGAACCCGCTTTCACCGTTTTTGCCAATACTCCAACGCGAGTTTCAATATCTCGCGGCCCAATTAATACCCGTTGCGCTAACTTAGCAATATCTGGGTCAAAAGTCGGCATCAATTGGTCTAACGCTTCAATCAGCGTCACTTCGCAACCCAACGCCGTATAAACATCCGAAAATTCCAAGCCAATGTAACCGCTACCAATAATTGCAATCCATTGGGGCAAAGATTCCAATCTAACAGCATCATCGCTCGTAAATACCGTTTTGCCATCCACTTCAATTCCAGGCGGCACAAAGGGCACAGAACCGGGCGCTAAAATAATATCTTTGGCGGTAATCGTCCGTTCGCCCTGCTCAGTTTTCACCGAAACTTTCTGGGAACCTATCACTTTTCCCCAGCCGCGAATTGTCTCTACTTTTAGGCGTTGTAAGCTATTGGTAAGATCGCCGCGAATTTTACTGACCAAATTATTCGCATGATCGGCAATTCCCTGACGTTCAAAGGCAACTTGACCGACTTGAATGCCCAAGGTTTTGAGATGATGGTCATTATGCAACTCGCGCACTCGCCCAGATGCAGCTAACAGGGCTTTTGAGGGAATGCAGCCTCGGTTAACGCAAGTTCCACCCATATCTGCGGCTTCAATAATCGCGGTTTTTAATCCGCAACTGACGGCGTGTAATGCAGCACCATGTCCGCCTACACCTGCACCAATAATCACTAAATCGTAATCGAATGTCGTACTCACGCGCTTGCTTCTCCTAGTCGCCCTCCTTATTCTTAACTGTCTGGGGTCACTCAGACAATAGCGGGAGTTGGGAGGGTGGGGAGATGGGGAGATGGGGAGATGGGGAGATGGGGAGGTGGGGGGATGGGGGGAAGAAAAGATAGGAAGACTTGATGACTGTCAACTCAGCACTCTCTTCCCACTCAGCACACTGCTACGCAGAAGCTAAAGCAACAGCACTTTCCACTCAGCACTCTTTTCCCACTCGGAACTCGGAACTCGGAACTTTGCACTCTTTTCCCCACTCAGCACACCGCTACGCGGAAGCTAAAGCAACAGCACTTTACACTCAGCACTAAAGTTAGAGATTTTGCGGAATTCTCTGAAAACCCAAAAAACACGGGGTTCTATAATCAGTCCGTAGGTTCTCTAATTTCAATGAAGAATTGATGTAGGATGCATCTCTGGTGTTAATCTTGGGCATTCTGATCGCAAGAGGAACCATTCTTTAGGAGTCAAGCACATGGATCGAAATCAGCGAGAGTTACGCAGTGCTGCTGAACAGGAGTTTCTTGACTCCCTCCATCAGTTACAGGAAACGCTTAAAACTGAGGATGTTAGGTCTCAAAAAGCAGCAACTCCAAGTCCTCACGCGTCCAATAGCCGTTCTGTTCAGCGTTCTTCCCATAAAGCTGCGCCTGGGTTTAGTCTGGATGAACTCGAACAAGCAGTAGCAGATATTGAAGCGTTTATGAATTCTCACTAGCGGCGTTGGCGCTGGGCTTCGTATAAGATCACGGCGGCTGCGATCGCCACATTTAAAGATTCTACCCCTTGATGTAGGGGGATTTTGACCGGTGTATCTGCTATTGCTAGGAGTTGTGGGCTGAGTCCGGCTCCTTCGTTACCCAGTAAAATAGCGGTGGGTTGTTGCCAATTTAGATCCCAATGGGTCAGGGTTGCTTGGGGGGTGGTGGCAACCAGTTGTACTCCGCAGGCTCGCAATTCTTCTAGAGCTTGTTGTAAATTCTCGCATTGAATGACGGGTAAGCGAAACCATTGACCGGCGGAAGCCCGTAAAACTTTGGGATGATCGAGATCGACGCTATCCGTACTGATGACTAAACCGCTAATGCCAGAGGCGGCGGCTGTCCGAATAATGGTTCCGAGATTTCCCGGATCTTGTAAAGTTTCTAAGACTAAAATTAACGGAATTGGGGATTGCAGTAGCTCGGAAATCAAGAAGGGCTGACGGCGCGGGGCTGTGGCAATCACTCCATCGGGTGTTACAGTGGTGGCGATCGCTTTGATGACAGCCTCGCTAACAACCCAGACGCGATCGCACCTTTGCCCCACCTCCTGCCAGAGCGCCTGATGCTTTTCCAACCACTCCAGCGTACAACAGGCTGTCACCAAGGGATAACCCGCCGAGCAGGCTTCCTCCACCAGATGCGTTCCTTCTAACAAAAATAACTGCTGTTCCCGCCGTCCTTTCGCCTGATGTAGCTTGCGAATCTGTTTAACAAGCGGATTTTGGGCGCTAGTAATCTGCATTAACCCTCGGTTTAACCGGATTGAGATGCGGAACCGGGGACTTGAACCCCGAAGGCATTGCTGCCACTAGAACCTGAATCTAGCGCGTCTACCAATTCCGCCAGTTCCGCAGGTTTGCGATTAACACCGCAATTTCCCAATATGCAGCATTTTCTCCAACTTGTCAATCCCCCTAGGAATTAACTGTCAAAATTTACCTAAATTTGCGGTAAAAACTCATGAACTTCCCCCAAATTGCTACACATTTTAAATCTTTCCTGTAGAATCGAAACCGAATTTGAAAATTTTGGTAATCAACCCTTAACACTGGAGGATAGAGCTATTACTCTCGCACCTAAATTGCCAACCCCCCTCCCTTCAGGTGATGAAGTTGATGAGTCCGTCCTGCAAATTTGGGGTAAGACTCGCCTCAGCGGTCATGTCACCATTAGCGGGGCGAAGAACTCTGCCCTAGCCATCATGGCAGGTGCGCTCCTCTGTCCAGAAGATTGCCGTCTTCGCAATGTTCCCTCGCTAGTGGATGTCGGTCGCATGAGCGAGATCCTGGCAGCATTAGGCGTCAAGTTGCAACGCAACGGCAATATTTTAGACATTAACGCCAGCCAAATCAGCCAATCTCAAGCCCCTTACGAGCTAGTCAGCCAACTGAGAGCCAGTTTCTTCGTCATGGGACCGATGCTAGCGCGCCTAGGTGTCGCTCGCGTCCCCCTACCGGGTGGTTGTGCAATTGGGGCCCGACCTGTAGATTTGCACGTCCGAGGACTGCAACAAATGGGGGCTGACGTGCAAATCGATCGAGGAGTGGTACTTGCACGGACTCGCCAACAGCGACTAACCGGAGCCAAAATTTACCTGGACTACCCCAGCGTTGGAGCAACCGAAACCCTAATGATGGCGGCTACCCTAGCCGATGGCGAAACCATCCTCGAAAACGCTGCCCAAGAACCGGAAGTAGTCGATTTGGCTAACTTCTGCCGTTCAATGGGGGCGCAAATTCGCGGTGCAGGCACCAACACCATCATCATCAACGGCGTTCCCAAACTCCACTCTACCGATTACAACATTATTCCCGATCGCATTGAAGCGGGAACCTTCCTCGTTGCGGGTGCTGCAACCTACTCGGAGATTAGCTTATCCCCGATTATTCCCGATCATCTCACCCCGGTGATTGCCAAGTTAGAAGCGACAGGTGCCAAAATTGTCATGGATGCGCCCGACCGGATGCGAATTATCCCCGGAAGCAGCATCCGCCCGACGGATATTGAAACCCTGCCCTATCCCGGCTTCCCCACTGATATGCAAGCGCAATTTATGGCGCTTCTCACCTTGAGTGAAGGGAGCAGCGTCATCACCGAAACCGTGTTTGAAAATCGCTTGCGCCATGTGGCCGAACTCAGCCGCATGGGGGCCGATATCCGCGTTAAAGGCAATCTCGCCATTGTACGCGGCGTTCCCTTCCTATCTGGCGCGCCTGTTGTGGCGACCGATTTAAGAGCCTCTGCTGCTTTGGTGATTGCTGCGTTAGCGGCTGAGGGACAAACGACGATTCAAGGGTTGCATCACTTAGACCGAGGCTACGAAGAACTCGAAGTTAAATTGCAGCAGTTGGGTGCAAATCTCAAGCGCGTTTCTGTCCAAACCTCTCCCACTGAAGCTGAAAAGCCAGCAACATCTCCCCAAGAGGCGAAGGTTAAACCCGCCTCCTAATGTCAAGAGAGATTCCCGCCAATTCCAGGGCGGGAACGCTCCCCCAATTCAACGTCACAACCGGGTCAATCTCGCTATACTGACTGTGAGATTGTTTTTCCCGGTTTGTTGGTGTCCCATGTCTGCTGCTAAAACCCTATTGCTTGGCTTGAAGGCGGATCATTTTCGCCACCCCTTAGATTTACAAGCGACTCAATCGCTCAAGCAACTGCCTGGATTAGATTTAATGGTGCGAAATTTGCTGGCACCTTTAGCAGAGCAGTTCTTTTATTTAGAAAATATTGCCTCTTCGATTTTAGTCAGCGACCAGCAATTACCTCACCTGCATCAATTGTTGGTGGAAGCTTGCAAGGTTTTAGATTTAGAAGCGCCTCAGCTTTACATTCGCCAGCATCCGGTTCCCAATGCCTATACGTTTGCCATGCGCGGTAAGCAACCGTTTATGGTAATGCATACTTCTTTAATTGAAATGCTCAACTCTGAAGAGATTCAGGCGGTGATTGCCCATGAGTTGGGGCATCTTAAGTGCGATCATGGCGTTTATTTAACGTTGGCGAATCTGATTGTTTTAGGGGCAGGTTTGTTACCGAGTTGGGGAACGGTAGTTGCTCAACAACTTCAAGAGCAGTTGATGGAGTGGATTCGCTGTGCTGAGTTTACTTGCGATCGCTCTGCTTTATTAGTCTCTCAAGACCCTAAAATTGTCATGTCTGTGTTGATGAAGTTAGCAGGTGGTTCCCCAACTCTGGCGTCCCAATTAAACCTCGATGCCTTTGTTGCTCAAGCCCGCGCTTACGATGCCATTAGCGATAGCCAAATTGGGGCTTTGCTCAAACAAGCGCAAACCGCACAACTCACTCACCCAGTTCCCGTCCTCAGAGCTAGGGAAATCGATCGCTGGTCGCAAACTCAAGATTACCAAAACTTGCTAAATCGCCAAAATATGGAGTATAATAGTAAAGCTGAACCCAAGGGCGGGTGGCGAAATTGGTAGACGCACCACACTCAAAATGTGGCGACTTCGGTCGTGAGAGTTCGAGTCTCTCTCCGCCCATCCGGAAATCACCCAATCGACCGGGTAGAACTTAGGGAGAGCTAGGAGAACGTATGAGACTCAAAAGTTGGGAATCTCCTCGCCGCGAGGGGAGAAATCATAAAGGTAAAGGCGGCAGCGCTAGAGCCAGACAACTCAAAAAACAGCAACAAGTGCTGAGAAACAAACTCAAAGACAATCAAGACCTAAAGCCAGGGAAGGAACCTCAAATTCCTTCCCTTGTTTTTTAAGCAAGCCCCCACAACCTCAAAAGCTAACCCAACAGCACCCCAGAGCGAAGCACTGCATTCCCCCCCTCTTCTTAGAGCAGTGCATTAAACAGATTTAAGGTTTTCAAGCGTTGAGTAGCGACGAGGGCATCGTATTGCAATTTAATTCGTAACATAGAGCGGACGCGGGCGCGGAGTTCTATGCTGTTAATGGGTTTTGATAAAAAGTCATCGGCCCCGGCATCTAGGGAACGGGCTAAATCTTCCTTAGAATTGAGTGCCGTTACCATAATGATTGGGATGTGACACCAGCGCGGATTAGACTTGAGCTGCTGGCAGACTTCCAAGCCATTCATCTCTGGCATCATTAAATCGAGGAGAATCACATCAGGCGCAACCGTATCAATTTGACCGAGCGCCGCCTTGCCACTGTCAATATAGACTAATTGGTAGCCTTCGCGGTATAACAAACCTTCGATGACCTCAAAAACGCTTTCCTCGTCATCGATCGCCAAAATCACGTTTTGCTTTTGAGAACTAGCTATAGAGTTATTGTTAGGGGCCTGCATTAATCGGTTTGAGGTAATCTGCGATCGCGTTCACTAATTTTTTTAGACTAACAGGTTTTGCCAAATACTCATTGACCCCCGCCTCCAAACATCTTTCCCGGTCTCCCGGCATGGCCAGCGAGGTGAGAGCGATAATGGGTATTTGGGCTAAACTCCGTTCGGTGCGAATTTGCCGCGTGGCTTCCAAGCCATCCATTTCCGGCATTTGAATATCCATTAAAATTAAATGGGGGCGTAACTGAGTTGCCAATTGTACGGCTTCTTTACCCGTCATTGCGATCGCCACCCGATAACCCTTCACCTCCAAATACTCTACAATTGTCGAAATATTGGCTTCATTATCCTCTGCCATCAAAATCAGAGGAGCCTGCGTTGCCGAAGTAGCTTCTACAGGGGGTTGAGAAGCTCGCATCAACTTGCGCCAAGCAATTTGAAACTGAGAGCGAGAGAACGGCTTCATCAAATAGTCGCACGCCCCCAAGTTCTGTTTGCTTCCAGGCTCATCCACCACTGAAATAATTAAAACGGGAATCGCTTGAGTCTGTGGGTGTCCTTTCAACTGAGCTAACACATCCCACCCGGAACGGTCGGGTAACTGCAAATCTAAAATCACCGTATCCGGTTGGAACAATAAGGCTTTATCCAGGCTTCCCGTTCCCAAAGCGTGAACCGCCACCTCATTCACCCCCAACTCTGCTAAATAGCGCGTCACCTGTTCCGCCACTGGGAGAGCATCTTCGACAATCAGGACTTTTTGCAAGGTCGGATAAGTAAAAGCCCGCTCTTCTAAGGGTTGGGGCAACGTTGTCACCGTCTCAACGCTCTTATGCCAAGGCAGCGATACTGTAAACCGACTGCCTTCTCCAACTTGACTTTCTAACCGAACGCTTCCTCGATGTAAT
>JAAHGE010000208.1 GCA_010672635.1 Desertifilum sp. SIO1I2
GTTACCCTTCACCGCCGTATTGCTGTTTTATTCCATCTTTACCACGCTGACCGGCTTATTTCTCGAAAAAATTGGGATTCGCCGTGCGGCTGCTATTAGCGGCTTAGTCGTAGGTTTAGGCTATATTTTATCGAGTTTTGCGAACACCACCCCGCAGTTAGTTCTAACCTATGGGTTAGTCGTCGGAATTGGAGCCGGAATGGGTTACGGCATTCCCATCGCAGTCGCCGCCAAATGGTTTCCCGACAAAAAAGGATTAGCAGTTGGAACCACCGTCATCGGCTTTGGATTATCGCCCTTTATCAGCGCCCCTATTGCCCGACAACTGATTACCCTCTACGGTGTTAGACCCACTTTTATCATTCTTGGCGTCGCCTTTAGCGCGATTATTGTAAGTATTTCCCCGTTTCTAATTTCTCCCCCTCCCGGATGGCATCCCCGATCCTCATCCTCAACACAGCCAACTGTTAGCAAACTAGAATACAATAATTCAACTCCCCCGTGGCAAACCTGTCGCTTTTATGGGTTGTGGTTATGCTATGCCATTGGTGTATTTATGGGTGTTGCGACCATTGGTATTGCCAGTCCCGTCGCTCAAGAAACAATCCGCTTGGATGCAACTACTGCGGCTTTTAGCGTTTCCATTTTTGCCATCTTTAATGGAGCCTCGCGTCCCTTCTTTGGCTGGTTGACGGACTGGGTTAAACCCAAAAAAGCAGCGATCGCATCTTACACCCTCAGCCTGATTGCATCCATCCTGATGATTCAGGCAAGTCCCGGCGATGTTCATACCTACCTAGTTGCCTTTTCCCTATTTGCCTTTGGCTTCGGGGGTTGGCTCGCCTTAGCACCCACTGCCACCCTCAGCCTGTTTTCAGCTCAAAACTTTGCCCGCAACTATGGCATCATCTTCGCAGCCTATGGTGTCGGCGCTGTTGCCGGTACGCTGATTGCAGGGCAATGTCGAGATTTATTTGGCAGCTACAACGCCTTCTTCTATCCCACCTTAGTTTTATCCATTGTGGGGATTGTCTGGGCAACCTTCATGCTTAAAACCCAACCTCGACACCGCAGCGAACCGCTATTTGCTGAATGCGTCCATTGCGTCTCCTATAATCCTTTAACCCAAACTTGCCAAATTGCCACCAGTGGAGCGCACGATACTCTAGAATGCAATAACTTTCAAGCGCTATAACCTCAACTTGAAAGACGATTGACACTTATAAAAGTGACCACTTGCAACGAACGAACGGACAAATCAGACTCACCATAGTAGATAGAAGTGTATCTCTACATCCTCCAACAAAGTACGGGTATCAAGTGGCTGGGCTAGGGATCGAGGCTCAACAAAGTACCGATAGGCTACCTGGAAAACCGCAGGAATCTCTTGTAGGTCAACCTAGACAGTCTGCTTTGCGAATGTTGGATGGAACTGTGGAAAAGGTCGCATCTAAGATTCTGGATTGTCTTCGAGCAGTGAAGGGGTGAGCGTAAAATGAAATTGAATCGTTGGATTGCGGTTCCGATTCTGGTTGCTACAGGATTAGCAGCCCTAGGCAGTGCAACAACTCAGGCTCAGGTGGTTTTGCAACCTAACTTTCAGCCTAACCCGCAAACTCTCAGTTCTGGAGTTTCTGGCGGATCGGGGGGAACTGAGTGCGGCACTTTACCGGCTGCACCTAGCGCTGTGGTTCAGCTTGCGGCTGATATTACATCTATGCGTTTTATCGTGCAGGGCGATGGACAACCGACGTTAATGATTCAAGGGCCGCAAGGAAAATCCTGTATCTTGTCTGATAATCTCTCAGGTGGCGTGCTTGAGGTACCTGGATATTGGGAACAAGGAACCTATTCTTTATATGTAGGCGATCGCGCTGGCGGTTCGCACAACTATACGCTATCGGTTTCCCGATAAGAGAGTGGGGTTCAACGTTCGTAACTTGAAGACGGCTGAACCCGTTTTTACTCTTCTATTTGTTTTACAGCGACTTCAACTGCATCAATATCAATCGTTCCTGCTGGAGTCAGGCGATTAAATTTGCCTTGAGCTACCTGGATCGGTTCGCCGCAGTTGGGACAGCGACATTGGGTTTTATTTAAAGCGGTAAACTCGTAGTTGCACACCGGGCAATCATCCTGAATCAGATTGCGCTGCAACCACCAGCGAAAGCCGAAAAAGCCGATGACAGGCGCAATCAGAATAAAAGCAAATAGAATTAAAACTGATTGCACCAACCACCCTAGCCCAATGGCTCCCAGCAACCAAACAATACCGAGAACGATCAGCCAAGTGCTAAGACCGGAAAGATTGAGTTGTAGTTGTTTAAAGCTATCTGGGTTCACAATCATCTCCTACAGGGTACGAACCAACCGATCTCCATCTTAACTTTTGAGGAGGTTTGGGGGAGCTATAAGTCCCTCGCTGTACCTGTACCCAGGCGACTCGTTGGGATACTTCGGCAAGCTCAGTAACAACATGGACTCCCCCAAGTCAATTTTATCCGGTCAATCCCGGTAAAATTTACAGACCATCGGGATGTTCTTACTAGAAATTTTATATAGTAGTAAGAAGGAGAGAAAAACAATGCAACATCAAGCCGTCAAAGTCAGACTGTATCCGACAAGTGAACAACAAAAGATACTCTATCAGCACTTTGGTTGCGCTCGTTGGTGGTGGAATTATGCGCTCAAAAAGAAAACAACAAAAATTAGCAAGGAAGGAGAAAGGAAGTCAGTCAAGAGATAAAGCTAGAAAATTAGTAGCTAGGGTTCACGAACGAGTGAGTAATGTCCGCCAAGACTACCTCCATAAGCTTTCAAGAAAGCTTGTTGACGATAACCAAGTCATTGTAGTCGAAAGTCTCAATTGCTTTGGGCATGGTTCGTAACCCCAAACTAGCCAAAGCAATTTCTGATGTAGGCTGGGGGATGTTCGTCAATTTCTTGTCGTACAAACTAGACCGTGAAGGTAAGGTATTGGTAGAGATTGACCGATGGTACCCTAGCTCAAAACTCTGCTCAAACTGCCACTATCAAGTTGATGAAATGCTGCTAGATGTCAGAGCATGGACTTGTCCGAGTTGCGGCACTCAGCACGATCGAGACGGTAATGCTGCAATCAATATTAGAGCAGAAGGAATCAGAATGCTATCGGTCTTGGGAACCAGAACTACTGCTGGTGGAGGGGATGCGAGTCCGTTAGCGAAGCGGGCGGGCAACGCCCGACAGCGAGGACGCAAGTCTAAGCTGACGCAATCCCCTGTGAAGTCAGAAGCCCACGCTGTACCGAAGGTCAGCGTTGAGTAGTTCACATATCGCAACCGGACTCCTGCTACATCCACAAGAGCGAGCGTTATCTGAAATCTTGGGGAGTAGGATGGAGCTTTGTGGGAAAGCGAACAGATATCCCTCTTCTGTCACTTTCCGGTTTTTCGTAGGATTAGTAATTCCTAAAGACAAGGTATGCTGAGCTATGCGGGGGTTGGCAATCGCATTTTGACCCATTTCGGATCTCTCAGAATTTCTCCTCAGAAAAAATGGCGCGATTACTTACTCCATCTACGCTCTAGGATTTAGAAAACGCAAGGCTTTTCGGAAAGTGACAGAAGAGGGATAGAACTTGCGATCGCAATCTTCCCAGTATCGGTTATCCCCTTGGGTTCCCCCTCCTAAAATCACTCAGGTAGGTTGAGGTTCAAAACCCAACAGCAGCCAGAGTTGTATTGGATTTCGCCAGAATAAGAGCTATTCTAAGTTTAGAGCGATCGCTCTTCCTTGGGTGGCAAGAAGCGATCGTCAAACACTTCTGATAAGGCGGGTTGGCGGGATAAATTAAACCCTTCTACAGTTAACCGAATCGTTTCTTCTAAGCGTTTTGGATCGACAGTTCCCAAGCCATTCGCCTGGGTTTCTTCATTAACCATTAACTTCTCTAAAGCAATTTCTAAACGCAGCTTTTCGGCTTCCATATCAATTAAGTTATCGCCTGCGGCTTTCACCACTTCCAAGGCAGCTTCCGGATTTTCTAGGGTATCTTTTAAACCGCGTAAATAAGCCCGAACAAAGCCTCTAGCCACTTCAGGATTTTGATCTAAAAACGCTTGACGAATTAAGACGGCGTTGCCATACATATCTAAGCCATAGTCGCCGTAATAAAAGACATTGACATCTTCTAATTTTACCCCAGATTTCTGAATGTTGGGTAAAGCCGAGGTGGAAAAACCGCTAATCGCATTGACTTCTTCAGTGACTAGAAAAGTTTCCCTTAACTTCGGGTCCATTGTTGTCCAAGTTACTGAATCTGGGTCGATTCCCACCTGTTTCGCAAATAGCGGCCATAACCGGCGCGGCCCATCCCCAGCCGGAGAACCGAGGGTTTTACCGACTAAATCTTCTGGCTTTTCAATCCCACTTTTCTTTAGGGTTAAAATTGAGAAGGGGGCTTTATTAAAAGCAACAGCGATCGCAACGAGTTTCTCATTAGGATTCTTATCATTAAACTCCAGCATATTATACATATCGCTGAAACCAATATCGTATTGTCCGGCCCCTAACTTAGTAATCGTATCTGCATTACCAAATCCTCGTTCCCATTGGACTTCAATCCCCTCTTCTTGAAAATAACCTTTACTCATAGCAATCATTAAAGGGGCATCAACACCTTGGAGTAACCAAGACAGCGAAACCCGAACCGTTTTTAATTCTTGAGGATTATTCGCGGTTGCTGTTGAACTCGCAGCCGACTGGGTGGTGACATTCGTCGAAGTTGTTGGTTCAGAACCACAAGCCATCATTAGGCTACAAGCCAGTGTAGCAAAAATAGCGATCGCGAATTTCTGCGAATACAGTTTGGGAGCCATGACAGTTGACGACCAATGAAGAGCAAGTCTCTATTAAAGTGAGTGTTTACTGAATCTTTTGTATTTCAAGTTACCAACGCTGAGATCCCGATCTTCTTAAAGTCATGGGAGAGATTAAACGTAAGGGAAATAGCACATTGAAAGGGCGATCGCACCGAGTTGCAATTATTGGGGCTGGAGTTGTAGGCTGTCTAGTGGCTTATGGTTTGCAAGAGTGTCCCGATGTTGAGGTCATTTGTATTGACAAAGGGCCACCCAAGAATGAGTTGGCGGGTACGGGGTTGAATGTGGGGCCGAATTCTCTGAAAATTCTGCGTCAATTTAGCCCAGAATTAGCGGATAGCTTGCAGTCGCCAGGGGTGAGTTTACCGTGGGAGTCTTGGGTTGCAGGGTTGACGGATGGAACGGTAATTTTTGACTTACCCCTATCGCAAGTGGCGGAAAATGCGGGTATTCGCATCCGTTGGGCCGAATTGTATCGGCAGTTGCGGCAACCTTTAGGCGATCGCATTCGCTACAATACGATTGCGCTGAGTATGGGATATCGAGACTCGGATCGCCTGTATTTAGAGATTGAAAACCAGGAAACGGGTATTCGCGAAGCGTTTGAAGATATCGATCTAATTGTTGGTTGTGATGGTCGCTATTCGCAAGTTCGCAGCAGCTTTTTTGGCGGTTCCCCGACTCCCGAACACTTAGGCGTTTGTCTCTATCGCCTGCTGGTTCCCCAAAAAGAGGGGTTAATTGAAGACTACCAGCAATGGTTTTATAACGGTTCTCGCCTGTTAACCTTTGCCATTCCGGGGGATGAAGTTTATGTTGCGGGTTCGTTTCCCCTAGATGCCAGTTTGGAAATTCGCGACAACCAGAAAACAGTGGAATACCTGCGCCAATGTTACACCCCACCCCAAGGGTTAAGTCCGGTTTGTCAGTTTTTGGTGGATGCAGTCTGCGAGCATATTGAAGAGATTCACTGGGCTAGAGTACAGGATATCCTGATTGTATTTGGCGACGAGGGGGGGCGCGTTTTATGTTTGGGGGATGCCTCCCACGCCATGTATCCTACATTAGGACAAGGGGCCTCCCAGGCGTTTGAGGATGGCTGTTACGTGGGGGCCTTGTTGCGTCAAGCCTTGCAGGAAAGTTTAGTTGATTTTCCGGCATTAGTGGCGCGGGTGGAACAGATGAGGCGCGATCGCATTACCTTTGTGCGTCAATTTTCCCGCGAGGCGAGTGACTCCCTGTTAGCCGGATCGCACCCCGCAGCAGAATTGCAAGCCAAAACGCAACCCGCCTTTTTAGCCAAGCTGAGAAGACTGTATCAGGATACGCCCTTACTAGCAGAAGCGCTAACGTTGGGTTGAAAGAAAGATTTCCCGGCGACATAGCGGCGACTGGGGGACATATCCGGTTCTGGTCCAATTTCGGCTTGACCTTCAAAGGTGAGTTCTAGCTGAACGCCGTTGGGGTCATAGACAAATAATTGCCACAGGGTAGTACCCGGAACTAAGAATTCGCGCCATTCTAACCCGTGGCGGGCAAACTTTTCGCGAAAGCCATGAAACCCGGTCGCCGCCAGGGAAATATGGTCAATAGCGGCCGTTCCCTGGGGCGCTATCCCCTCGCTTCCCAAGGCAGGACCCCCAGCGTACAGATGAAAAATCGCCTCGCCTACGGGCGTTGTACAGGCTAACCAGGCCCCAGGAAAGCCAAAGTCGGGACGGGGAACCGTTCGCAAACCCAAGATTTCCGTATAAAAGCGAACGGTGGCCTCTAAGTCGTTGGTTTTAATCGCTATGTGAAACAGTCCAGTGATCGGCATGGCTATTTACTCCGGTAAGTTCCATTCTCGCTCAATTCTCTCTAAGTCTTTGACAACGCCGAGTTTTTGGTAGAGTTGATGAGCCGTGGTGTAATATTCTTGGGCTTTTTCCGGGTTTCCTCGTTTCTGCCACAGTTGGGCAAAGTCGTAATTAGTTTCAGCTATACGCAAAGTCATGCCTAGTTCTTGAAACCTTACTAAAGCTTCTTTATAACAGCGCTCTGCTTCATCAAAGTTGCCCTGACGGTTTTCAATCTCTCCCAAACTGCTGTAAGCATCAGCCTGGTCTAGAAGATTACCCAATGGCGTTCGCAACTGAGTCAGTAAATTAGACGCTTCGCTATGTTTTCCTAATTGAGAAGCAAAGTACCGAGATTCGAGAACTGGATATAAATCTTCTAAGGTTTTGGGATTCTCAATAATCTTACCTGTGCGGTAGAACTTATAAGCTCCTTCCCACAGTTGTGACAAGTCTGTTTCATACTCTGCTTGAAGACATTCCACAATCAAACGATGTAAGTCATAAAAATGTTTGCATCGCTTTTGATCATAGCGATGTTGTACTAAAGAACTATTCACCAACTGCTTGATAATTTCTTTAGTCTCTCTAGTTTCGGCTTTGGTAAACTCTACAGGCTTGCCTAACTGTACTGCTTTCTCAAACCGTTCGTCTTTGCTCTCAGGTTCATACAATCGCAGAAACGTTAAACCCTGAACATCAATCCCCGCCCGCAAAACACACATCCGCTTTAGTAATTCCTGCGCCGCCTCGCTTTGGCGTTCCAGTTGCGCCTGAATAATTGGTTCGGCTTCTTCCGTCACCAATTCGGGTTGCTTGCGAAGATCACCTGGGCTGCTTGCCCCAATGCTTCCTAATAGAGTCAAAATAAGCGCATTGCCTTTCACCCGTTCTGCAATCCACTCTAGATCCGCTTGGCAGTCTTGCGAATCATTTTGGCGCAAAATCTCCACCCCATCCTCATCCGCAACCCCGTCTACAGGACAAACTTTCACTAATTTAGGATTCGGTTTAGGATTGGGACTCCGACGATCTGCCAAATCCACAGGAAGCTCGCGACTGGTTATAATGATTGTCGAACAATGGCGACT
>JAAHGE010000209.1 GCA_010672635.1 Desertifilum sp. SIO1I2
TGGGGCTTAAGATTGCAGATTGGATGCCGACATCTTGCCACAGATTGCTACTCAGAAGGCGGTGTAACTTTCCGGTGGCAACTTCTAAGCGATAGGTGCTACCTTGGTTGCCATCGGTGGCGATCGCATCTCCTCGATCGTTAAAGGTAATCGCAGGTTGAATACTCTTTAAATTAAACGTTTGCAGCAGTCGTCCCGTTTCGCTTTCCCAAATTTTCGCTTCGCTTTCGCTAATGCTGGCTAATAACTTCCCATCAGGACTATAGGCGATATCGCGAACGGGTAAGCGATGCCCCGTTAGAGTTTTTTCGAGTTCTCCAGTTTCCCAATTCCAGAGTTTAACCGTTTGATCGACACTACTGCTAGCTAGCGATGAAGAATCCGCGTTGAGGGCGATCGCGCTGACGGCATCTTGGTGTCCTCTCAGGACGCGCAACGCTTCCCCAGTTAGGGGATTCCAAACTTTTAGGGTACTATCGCGATGGGCCGTAATCAGTCTAGGACGCAGCGTTGAGGTAAAAACAGCATCGGCGATCTGGCTGCTATCTTGACCAAAGCGACAAACCAATTGATTTGTGTTTAAATCCCACAAGCGAACCCCAACCCCCGCCTGTACAAACAAAGTGCGATCGCCATTAAACCGTAGCGCATCCCATCCCGCCGTGGAGGGTTCCTCTAGCGGTAGCGGCAAGCGATACAATAGGCGATCGGCGTTGGGTAACTCCCCAGACTCCTCTAACGGACGCATCGCCACGGGGGTGCAACTCGGTTCCGTTGTTACCGTCGCAGCAGGCAGAGATAACTCCCAAATTTGTAGCCTTTCAGCATCGGCTGCAATCAAAGTTTGACCATCAGCGCTCGTCGCGATCGCGCCACAGTCGCTTAAAATTGCCCTAGCAGCCGGAATCTGTTTAGCTTCCCCAGAATTAAAATCCCACAGTTGCAGCGGATTTTGACAAAAGACCACGGTTTCCCGTCCGGGAATAAAACTAACGCGATCGTCGCGAAATTGCTGCCAGCGGCGTATCCGTTCCCCGGTACGCGGTTGCCAAATACTCATGCTGCCATCCGCACTTCCCACGACTGCATACACCTCACCGTCGGGGGCAAACCCCACCGCATCCAAAATATCCGATAATTCTGTAAATTCTGGATTTTGGGCGATCGCCTCAAACGTTTGCAACTGTCCGGCGTGCAGATCCCAAACGCGCACGCTACCATCTTGCGATCCCGCAGCGATGCGTCTCCCCTCTGGACTAAAGACGACCGAACGGACAAACCCCTCGCTAGTCAGCGTTTGTTGCAATTGACCCGTGCTTAAATTCCACCGCCTAACCGTATTATCGCTGCTGCCACTCACTAAGCTCCTGCCATCAGGACTAATGGCAACGGACTGAACGACATCAGTATGGCCCCTCATTTCCCGGATGCGTTCGCCCGTTTGCACGTCCCACTGTTCAATTTTGCCAGAGGGATAGGCGCGAATCAGCGTTCGGCGATCGGAACTAATGGCGATCGCGCTAACGGGTTCGCCAGTCTGCGTCAGCGTTCGGACAAGCCTCAGCGGTTGCGGAGTCGTGGAAGCCGCCGCCATACTCGGTTGGGGAAGCGTCGGGTTGGTTTGGGCAAACCAGCGCTGTTCGGCCAGCATCGCCGCTTGCACAGCACTGCTGAGAAGCACCAAGAGTAAAAATAATGAGGGGCGTTTCATGGAAATTTTGGCAGTTCAACGTCTCACCATCTTTAACGTTGACTCAAAGCTTGAATCCGAATGTTCCGCAAGCGATTCCCACACTGGATCGCTCAAGCCTACATTTTTACACAACCAAGGCTTTATTATCCTGACACTTAGCAAGCCGATACCAGATTGCTCTCACCCCTTTTTTAACTCGGTTCGGATTTTGGGGCTTTGGCGGGCAAATAAATCATAAACGTCGAACCCTTACCCGGTTGACTGGCTACCAGAATATCGCCGCCCATCATTTGACAAAACTTTTGGGTAATGGTTAATCCTAAGCCCGTTCCCCCATATTTGCGAGTCGTGGAAGCATCTGCTTGGGTAAAGGGTTGGAAAACCCGCGCAATTTGCTCTGAAGTCATGCCAATTCCCGTATCCGTTACCAAAAAGGTGATAAACGGCGACAAACTCACCGAACTCAAACCATTGCCATTATTGTAGTGATTGGCATCGGGCAAAACCTCCTCTCGGCTAACCATGAGAGTAATGGTGCCTTTTTCGGTAAACTTAGCGGCATTGCTCAACAAATTCAAGAGCGCTTGGCGCAGTTTGCTCGGATCGGCTTCCATAAAGCCAATCTCATCGGGGCATTGCACCGAGAGAACATTACTATTTTGGTTAATCATCGGTTGAACCGTATTCACCACTTCGCGAATTAACACCGGAATTTCAAAAGTTTCCAGGTGTAAATCCATACGACCGGCTTCAATTTTAGATAAATCGAGGATATCGCTAATTAAGCCGAGGAGTTGTTGTCCGGCGGATTTAATCTTATCTAAGTCGCTTAACAGTTGGACTTGGCCGAGTTCTTCGGCTTCTTCCTGCATCATTTCGCTATAGCCAATAATGGCATTGAGGGGCGTGCGTAACTCATGGCTCATATTGGCCAGAAACATGCTTTTAGCGCGGTTAGCGGCAACTGCTGCTTCTTTATCCCGCTGCAACTCTTCAGTACGCTTGCGCTCGGTGATATCTGCTAGCATGGCGAGGACGCAGGGTACCCCTTCTAAATCGATCAGTTCGCCAGAAAATAAACAGTCGCGCAGTTCGCCAGATTTGGTTTGGATCTGAATTTCCAGGTTGCTGATGGCCCCTTGAGTGCGAAGAATTTGAGCCAGTTTGGTGGGTTCGGCGAACGGATGCGTCCAAATGAAGAGTTCGGTAGAGGTTTTACCGATCACCTCGCTAGCCGTGTAGCCCAATAAGCGCAGCAAGCTTTCATTGGCATCGAGAAAACGTCCTGCTTCTAGGGTAAGAATACTAATCCCAATGGGGCTAACGTGGAAGGCTTTAGAAAAGCGTTCTTCGCTCGATCTTAGCGCCGCCTCAGCCCGCAGGCGTTCGGTGACATCTTGTACGGTTCCAGTGATGTGGGTTTCCCAAATTTTAGATTGCTCGGACACTAGGCGTTCGGTTCCATCGGGGCGGACGATCCGATAGTCAATTTTATGGGGTTTGCGCTCGTAGATGACGCGATCGCGCGAAGTCTTTACCAAGTTGAGATCGTCGGGATGCACAAATTGCAGATAACTTTCTAGACTCGGTTCAAAGGCGATGGGGGTACAACCCAGGATGCGATACATTTCATCCGACCAGTACCATTGATGGCGAATCAGATCGTAGTCCCAATTTCCCAAATGGGCGATCCGTTGGGCGTTGGCTAGACTGGCTTCGCGATCGCAAGAGCGTTTTTCTGCCATGCGTCGTTCCTGCACCGTGCTAGCCAAGACAAGTGCAGTCACAATCATGACGCCTAAAAAAATTTGTAGGGACAAGTAAGCCTGAGTTGAAGTTCGTGCAGATTCAAGAAAGGGACTGCTTTCTCTGGCCATTCCCCACAGCGCTAGACCCGATGTGAACAAGTTCACCAAAGAGGTTAAACGCGGCCCAAACCGCAAAGCAGCCCACGCAATTAAAGGAAAGGGCAGGTACTCTAGGGGATAGCGAGCCACCGCAGCCCGCGTGCGCGAGCAAAACACCAGCCAACCGATCGCTAAAACCAAAAGAATTAAAACGATCGCTTCCACAATTCGCCAAGGGTTGCGGCTAATGGGCGGCCAGTAGGGGCGACCGTTGGGATCGCCAATTGTCCAAGTCAGCAAAACTGGAGTGACAATTAAAATACCAATTACATCAGCCAGCCACCACGTCCACCACACTTTGATAATACTCGCGTGAAGCGTTGCATCATACAAGTAGCGATTAATGGTTCCGATGGTGGCATTGGCTAACGTCGCAAACCCAGCCGCCAGTAGGGTAAAGCCCAAAACATCTTGCAGGCGTTCTAGGGCAGGTCGAAATCGAACCCTTTGCAGAAATGTTGCCCCTAAAACAGCTTGCAGCGTGACGCCAACAGCTAAACCCAAGGCTGGAAAAGTACCCATTGGGATCGCATCGCGCATCGCCCAACTGGGTTCTGTGAAAAACCAAAATGAGCCTAACGCAACACCAGGCCACAGCAGCCGACCTTGGAGGATCAATACCGCTTGGGCTACACCCGCCGCCGGCCATACCGAAGGCGCACCAGATTCAAAAGAAGGCACCAATAGAGTTAGTTGAGCCAAGTAGTAGTAAGCCGCAGCCACAATTGCCACTGCGATCGGATACTGATACCGCTTTTTCTGGAAGAAGTTTACAGACAGTTTCCGGGGATGCAAGAAAGAAATACTCACTAGCAATGTTCAAGACCTACTTTCTGTCAGGTGATGATTGAATAACTGGACTGGAGTCAGACTGATATCCGTTTGCTTCTAGGGGAGGATGAGGTTGTTTTAGCGTGGAATAAACTATAGCAAGCCTAAATGGGTTGCGAACTTCCTCTCCCGCTAGGCGAGGTCGGTTGGATTTAGGATCGCTATAAAAACAGTCATAATCGGTGAATCAGTATTTTCGCGAACCTGCGAACTGCACTACCGAAACTCCTTTACTTTGTCTAGTCTTCAATGAGAAGTTGTAGCTACGCCCTGAAAATGCACTCCTTAACGATCCACACCGATCGCAAGAAACCAACTATTAGCAAGATAGCTTAATTCTCCAGGCAAACTGGAGAATTATTCCCCATCCTGATGGCGGTATCCCTCGCCTAGTTTAGCGTTCCCGAATTAATCTCCCTTTCTAGGGGAGAGTTGGAAAAATCGGATAAAGTTTATGAGTAGCACCCCTGAATCCGGAAAGCCAACAGCGAGTCATTCCTCGTTGAGGCGATCGCTCTCGTCCCCCCAGTCTGAACTCGAACAACAACAAGCGATCTTGGCGGCTTTAGAACTTCAGTGCACCGAACGAGAGTTAGAACTCATTACTCAAGTCAGCGAGTTACGCCAGTTTGAACAAGATTATTTTCAAACGATCGGTAAGCGCTGTGTAGAACTCGATCGCGCCGAAGCCCAACTCGCTGAATATCTCACGCATTTACACCCCAAAGATTTGCGGCTGCGACAGCGCGCCCAACAAGCTTGGACAAAAGCCCAAGAGACGGAAGCCGCCAACCGCGAACTGACTTTAGAGGGGGCGGTTCATTTCCGCCCTTCAGAAAGTTTAAAAAAGCTATATCGAGAAGTTGCCAAACGCATTCATCCCGATCTGGTGACAGACGCAGCCGAACGCCAGCGCCGTTTAGAATTAATGATTGCTGCTAACCGCGCCTACGAACAAGGCAACCCAGAAGTGCTTGAAGCGATTCTCATGGGGTGGGAAGATACGCAGGGTTGGCAGCAAAGCGAAACCCCAGATGCCCAACTGTTACGCACGCGCCGTCAAATCGAACAAATTCAGCTACGCTTAGTGGCGATCGCCTCTGAATTAAGCGAACTGCAAAATTCTGCCCTAGCCCAACTCCGCGCCCAAGCCCTACAAGCCCAAACCCAAGGTCGAGATTTACTCGCCGAGTTAGCCTTTCAGTTAGATGAGGAAATTGCCGCTGTAGAACGCCATATGCAAGAAATTAAAGCCAAATTAGCCCTCTAAACTCGCGACCGGGATCGAGCAACGTCCCCCTTCAAGGAATAATAGAAGAACTCCCAATTCCCTTCTTCCCACTCAGCACACCGCTACGCGGAAGCTAAAGCAACAGCACTTTCAACTCAGCACTTTGCTATATGAGTGAAGAAACCAACCTAGTCAAGTCCGCCCATTCCGGGTTAATTCGCTATTCTTCAACCTTAGTCCGTCGGGGAATAGATTTAGTCCATCAAGTGGCAAGCACGCCCATCGCGGCGGAAGTTCACGCCCATCGAATGCGCCTGAGTCAGTTACAGCGACAGGTTTGGGAATGCGCTTATCGGATCGCTGCCCATGAGGGCGGGGTGTATGCGATCGCCCTGGCTCCAGATGGCGAAACCCTTGCCAGTGCTGGAGATGACGGTTTAATTAAACTTTGGCATCTCTACACGGGGGAGCCATTAGGAACCCTCAAGGGTCATACTGAGGCGGTTTTATCCCTGGCGTTTCATCCCAAAACCAAATTTTTGGTCAGTGGCAGCAGCGATGCCACCTTGAAGATTTGGAGTTTAGCGACAGAACAGCCGCTTTATAGTATCAAAGCTCACAAAGATGCGATTAGCGCGATCGCCCTGACTCCTAACGCCTCCACCCTCGTTAGTGCCAGCCACGACAAGACGGTTAAACTCTGGAACCTCAAAACCGGCAAACTCCAACGCACCTTTAAGCACTCACTAGAGGTTCTTTCCGTCGCCCTGAGTGCTGATAGCCAAACGATCTTTAGCGCCACAGAAAACCAGATTAACGCATGGCACCTCGAAACCGGAAAGCTTCTCTACCAACACGATAACGGCGACGCCCCCCTCACCCTCTATCAAGATACCCTCGTCAGCAGTCATGAAGGCACCTCCATCCATATCTGGCAGCACCCAACCGGAGAACTCCTGGACGTGCATTATGGATATTGGCACTTAACCACCCTCACCCTGAGTATTGACGGGCATTTACTCGCCAGTGGCAGCGAAGACGGAACGGTGAAAGTCCTAGACTTGCGAACTGGAAAACTCTTACATATCCTAGCCGGACATGAGGATAGTTCCTGGTCGATCTTAATGCCCAATCGTCAAACCTTGGTGAGCGCCTCTGAAGATGGCACGCTTTGCATCTGGCAAGCCAGTCAAGCGGCAGAAGCGATCGCGCCGAAGAGATGGCAATGCGTTTATACCCTCGCCGGACATGGTGACTGTATTTCAGGATTAACCTTTACCCCAAAAGGCTTACAGCTTGCTAGCAGCAGCGAAGATGGCACCATTCGCCTCTGGAATCCCCATACAGGCACTTTACTCCATACCTTTGAAGGGGATACGGGAGGAGCCTATGAAGTGGCTATCAGCCCCGATGGACGCCTGTTAGCGAGTAGCGGCCATTTCGAGAATTCCATTCAGGTGTTTGAAATTGAAACCCAAACTCAACTTTACCAGTTGCAAGGCTTCGGGCATTTAATTTTTAGCCCGGATGGAGAACGATTAATCAGTAGCGGTGGGGGAATTAAGATTTGGGATTTAACAACGGGTGAATGCCTGCGGACGCTATCTCCCCAGAGTTCTGTTATTCAACCCATCGCGCTGAGTCCCGATGGACAAATTTTAGCAAGCGGCGATCGCCTTGGTAAAATTTCCCTATGGAACCTCCCAAAAGGCGAATTGTTACAAGTCTTTCTCAGCCATAGCGGCAGCATAGAAGCTTTAGCCTTCAGCCCAGACCGTCAAACCCTCATCAGCGGCGCAGAAGATACCCAAATTCGAGTTTGGAATTTGCAGTCTGGAACAGTCCTGCGAACCCTATCGGGACATTCTAGCCCTGTCACCTCTTTATCGTTCAGCCTAGGAGGACAAACCCTAGTCAGTGGAGCCACAGAAGTTCTGATTTGGGCATTCGATACAGGAGAACTCCAAAGCAAACTTGACCGAGGCGCAGTCTCTCCCGTTGCCTTTAGCCCAGACGGTCACACAGTTGCTAGCGGCTACGACGATGGTAATAACTACAGTACCGTAGCGATTTTACAGCAAGTTCCAGTTTGGGAAAGCCATTAACCCCGCAGCACCCCACAGCTAAA
>JAAHGE010000021.1 GCA_010672635.1 Desertifilum sp. SIO1I2
GCGGTCTTTCCAGAAAATCCACTGGGGAATATTATCAATGACCAGACGCAGCAGTTGTTGGGCTTGTTTTAATTCCTCCAAAGTTTGCTGGAAAGACCGCAACTCAGTCTATCTCGGTTGCAATCAAAGTTTTGCAGAGATTTCCGGCGCGGGTTCGCCAGCGCAAATCCTGGGCAAAACTGATGATGACTTAAAGGGGTTAGCCATTGAAAAGAGTTTGTACCGTCAATGCGATGCTACCGTTATTGCTACGGGTCAGCCTATCCTAGACTTAGTAGAGACAAAATCCCCAACGGATGGTCAGCCTATCTGGTTGCAAACCCATAAACTGCCGTTGCGCGATCCGCAAGGCGAGATTGTTGGAGTATTGGGGACGATTGAAAATATTACCAAACGCATCCAAGCCGAACAGTTACTCAAACAGCAAAAGGACGATCTCGCCGCTGCTTTGCAGGAGTTACAGCAGACGCAATTTAAACTGATTCAAAGCGATAAAATGTCTGCTTTGGGCAATCTGGTGGCGGGTGTTGCCCACGAAATTAATAATCCGGTGGGCTTTATTGCGGGAAATTTAAAGCCAGCCAACGAGTATATGCAGGATTTGTTTGGCTTGGTCGATCTGTATCAGAAATATTACCCGAACCCCGTCTCGGAAATTCAAGAGGAGATTGACAACATCGATCTAGGGTATCTAAAGGCTGATTTTCCGGAGTTACTCAACTCGATGGAACTGGGGGTAGAACGGATTTGCAATATCAGCAATAGCTTGCGGACGTTCTCCCGTGCCGATAAGGATTATAAGGTGCCGTTTAATATCCATGAGGGGCTAGATAGTACCTTACTGATTCTGAAGCATCGCTTGAAGGCCCATGATGAGCGTCCTGTGATTGAGATTATCAAAAAATATGGTAATTTGCCGACGGTCAACTGTTTCCCCGGACAACTCAACCAGGTGTTTATGAATTTACTGGCCAATGCGGTTGATGCCTTAGAGGAGTTGTATAACAGCGACTTACCCAGCCGACACCAGGCAGATCGCTATCAAATTGAGGTGGAAACTCAAATTATAGAAGATCGGGCGATCGCAATTCGGATTGCCGATCGGGGCATTGGCATGGCGGAGGCGGTGAAGCAACGGGCGTTTGACCATTTGTTTACGACGAAGCCTGTCGGTCAAGGAACGGGGTTAGGTTTGGCGATCGCGCGGCAAATTGTGGTGGAAGTTCACGGGGGGACAATTCAGCTAGAATCGATCCGGGGTGAAGGGACGGTCTTTACTATTGCGCTACCCCTTGCAGCCGATTAATCGAGTTCGTTGCGGGGGCGACAAATCCCAAAGACTGAGGTATAGCCGTGTAAAAAGGTGTTTCCCCCAACCGGCCCAATTTCTCCGTTGCAGAAGAAGCCGCTAATCGGAGTGTTGTGAAAGTATTGTTGGAAGAGGTGGGAGTCAAAGTTGGGACAGCCATAAAGCCCTTCACCGCGTCCCAAACAGGCGAATATTAAGGCCCCGGCGGCGGAAGGTTGGTCGGGGGTTTGGTGATAGCGGCGCAATAGGGTGTCGAGGTCTTCGGCGGAGGCTTGGGAGTCGCGCAGGTGGAACTGGATGCGCTGACCTGGACGCACGCGATCGCCAATGGCGATCGCCCCGGCCCTCGGATCGACGCCGAGGAGGTTGCGAATCAGAAAGTCGCCGTGTTCGAGTTGTACTTTAAATTCGTTGCGGGCCACCCCAATAAATAGGGAATGTTGTGCCAGTTGGCGGTCTTCTTCGCTGAGGGTTTCTAGCAAATCGCGCAGGATGGCTAAGGGCGGACGAGACTTGGTGCTGGCGCTAAAGTCAGGATCGTCAGATTCTTCTAAACTCAGAAGGATATTGCGATCGCCTTCAGCAACGCGATAGGTTTGTCCAATGGGACGGCATCCTTGGGCGACAATGGTTTCTAAGACAATATTGCCACTCAGGGCGACGCCAACGGTACCTTCTCCGTACAACCGATAGTTACAAAATAAACCGCTACCCCGATTCATGCGTCCGCCACTGGCCAACCCGCCAATTTTGACCGATCCGGGATAGGCAAAGTCTAACCCCTGCAAGAGGTCGTTGGTGCTAGCAGAAAAGGGATCGCATAGCAAAATAAAATCAGGCTGTTCGCTAGGGGCAATCCCAATTAAGTCTACCCACGCATCGGGCGGGCTATCGAGGTCGGGGAGGTTTTCTAAGGGAATGTGAAAAGCCGTAACTTTGACATCCGGTAACTGGGCTAGGGTTAAACTTAAGGCGGGGACGTTTTCAATTTCTTGGGCTTCTCGATCGGCATTCATGCCAACCACTCCCCCACCCCCACAGCCGATCAGTACGGGAACGGAGAGTTGTTCTTCTAATAGCGGCATCAGACGCGAATATTCGCTGGTAAAGGCAGAAGAGATAAAAATAATGGCTAAATCTGCATCGCCGTCTAACTGCTGCTTGACGCTGGCGATGACTTCTTTCACTGCCGCTTCTAGAGAGGGGCGAGTTGAGAGGGCGTTTGCCCATTTCATCTGATTGCTCATTATTGCGATCTCTGGAGCCGTATACGATCCGCCTATCCTTTCCATTTTAGGATGCTGCGCCCGGTTCCTCAGCAGAAATATTTGACCCGTGGCAAGGCGCGGATCGTTCTTCGAGACCTATCACACTACTCCGAATAGCGCAAGCCGTGTTAATATTTATATAGATAAACGACGAGGCGATCGCCAAATCTTAAGAAATCACGAGAGATCCGCTCTAGAGCGCTCTGAGTTAAGTCAGACTAACGTTAGAGGAGCAATCCCCACTCTAGCCAGATCCGCAAGCGGTACCCATTGAGGGAAAATTTCCCTATACTGACCCAAGAGTATTCATCGATAGTACGAAGTTTATGACCAATAACATTCAAGACCAAATTGAACAAGAACGCGAACAAGCGCGTTCAGTCTGCGACACCAAAGGCGCAGAATCCGGAGAGTGTGCAGCCGCTTGGGATGCTGTTGAAGAACTCCAAGCCGAAGCGTCTCACCAAAAACAAACGAAACCCAAGAACTCTTTAGAACGCTACTGCGACGATAACCCCGACGCAATTGAGTGCCGCGTTTACGACGAGTAAGCGTTGGGCTATGGGTTAGACTTTCTTCCGCCAGTTGCTCCTGGCGGCTTTTTTGTCCCCAACAGAGCGCTGTTTTTGCTACGCTTGGGGTTGAGATTGCCGAAACACACAAATCATGGAATTATTGCGATCGCTCGTTTGGATGGATTATAAGCTCGCCGTACTCTTTACAGTGGTATTCCCCCTGGGCTTGCTGATTTGGGCAACGGTGAAACAATCGGAAGCCATCATTCGGTTACTCATTATCTATTGGCGCGTCGCGAGTCTGCTAGCGATTACTGTGTATTTATTGATAGCAGCGGTTCCCGTTGGCTATGTGACTTCCCTAGCGGCGCGGATTTTAATTCCGATTTCTCTGTGGTTTTGGGTCGATCTGAACGAAGAAATTGAGGATATTCCCCCCAAACGCCCCTTAAAACTCTGTTTCAGCGCTTGGCGATGGGCTGTCAGTATCTATATGGTAGCGGGTGCGATCGCGCAAATTCCCTCCCTACAATGCGCCGTCCAGCCGAAAGCCCAAATTATTACGAACGCCTTCTGTCGCCTGTGGCTAGAAGCCCCTTGGCGGTATAAAGAAATCCTGCACGGTGGCTTCACAGAAGGCTTTATGGCCTTTATTGGAATTGCGGGCTTAATTATTTACGTGACCTATTTCCTCTATTTCGTGTTAATTCGTTTAGGTAAACAAGGTCGTTCGGCGATTAGTTCATGAGTCGTTCCATCGGACAGCGCTTAGAGCAATATACGATTAAACGCCCCCAAGAGGTGCTACTCGTCAGCGTTGAAATTGAGGCCCAAGCCGATCGAATTGCCATCTTCAAGGGCTTTTCTAGTTCGTTAATGCAAGCAACCGCCTTCGATCCGGATGTCCCCGTTTTACCCGAAAACGCTACAATTATCGCGATCGACCGCCTAAAAAGTCCCTACATCCCCGACAATCCTCAATACATTCAACAAGGACTCACCTGGGAAGCCATGCAACCGTTATTAGAGGAGGTTGGGGTTTAAAGATTGTACGTCACCACTCGGTATCGCCCTCATGAACCTGCCTTCTCCAGCCAACCTTTACGAAATTGAATCCTTGAGGAATCAGCAATGTCAAGAACTCCAAAATCGTCGTTTTAGATTCCTCGGTAGGGTAATTGTAGTAATGTGATTGTTAGCAGTTTTTGGGAAGGAAGATATGCTCGATCCTATGAGGGTAAAGTCATATACCAAAATTGCAAGATGGTACAACTTAATTTGCCTAATTCTGATGATGTTCAGTTCAATTATTTTTTTAGTATTTGCTGCAAGAGGTGTATATGGAGATAATATATCTGCTATAGAAATGTTCCCTTCCGTTATTACGGGATTGGCTGTATTTATTGGAATAGTAGGAATTATTTATGAAAAGCTATGGGTAAAATGGTTGATACTCGCCACCTATAGCATCTATATTTTTGGAGCAATTGAAGGTCTGGTGAATTCGTTTTCAACCGAACCTGCTTTCCAATTGCTTGGAGATTCAAACATGTCGATCGCTTTAAAAATAGGGCGTTTGATTGCAATCGCTGTGTTGTCAGTAGGCATTATACTTTTGTTTAAAAAGCCGAATTCAGGACAAACATCAGAAGGAAGAGAGTAAGTTAAAAAGGCTCTAAACGGAAAGGGAATAGGGAGGTTTATTGCGAACAATTTACGCGAGTCCAAACAGCCCTAAAGTCCTGAAAATTGGTTGCCTAATCTTACAGTACAATCTTGATGCAAGAGGTTTATTGACTCAGTTAATTTTAACCTGAAAGTGTTTTACAACAAACACTAATCCTATTTCACCAGATCCTCAAGCGTTGGGAACAAGAGCTTTTCTGAGACGCTTTTGTCACAGTCGCAATTTTCGATTTTGGCAGGAATACCGAATAATAGCTGACGCAGACTGTCAAACAAAAAGGGTAGAGCAATCAGAACAATCAAGCCGGAAACGATGAGACTAATTGCGCCATCTGCCCAAGTCCAGTGAAGCAGCACAACGGCGATCGCCGCTATAATAACGCCCAAAGAGGCGCAGATATCGGCAAAGATATGCAAAACTGCCCCTCTGAGGTTGAGATCGTGACAGCCACAGCCCCCCAGCCAAAAGATATTGCAACTATTCACCAATAAGCCGACTAACGCCGTCAGTAACATGGGAATTCCGGGAATTTCGGGGGCAGGGGCGCTTAAGCGGGCGATCGCTTCTGTACCGATCCAAAACGCGATCGCCATTAAACTCAAACCATTGATTAACGCGGCGATCGTTTCAGCAGAAAAAGAACGCGCAGACGGAATTGGGCATTTGGGGGCGGCGGTGGCGTGTTTTTGCGTCCACCACAGGGCAGCAAAGGTAATTCCCAACGCGGTAACATCTGATAAGACATGACCGGCATCTGCAAGTAAGGATAAACTACCCGTTCCCAGAGCCGCAGTCATTTCTAAGATAAAAAAGCTACTTAAAAGACCTAATGCCAGCTTTAAACGCTGTACCTTCAAAGAATGCGAACGATCTGGGGGCAAAGGCTTGAGCATGGTGTTCAACAAGATCAGTCATCCTTCTTTGTCGTTGTTCGCGGTGAATTCGTTTCCTGGCTGCCAAAATTCGTTGATTGCTGCGTTGCGGTTGGGGGATCTATTATCTCCCACTGCGGGTTCTTTTGGCACGGCTTGCCGCCAAAAGCCCTAGAAATGGGGCAATGAGTCGGGAAATAAACGGTTCTCTTTCTAGATTCAGATCGATGAAAGCTTAGGAAAGTCTCGTTTTCAGTTCCAACTCAGGTTAAACTACTGGGCAGAACCGCCTTGTCAAGCAACTGATGAATCGAGTGTTTTCTCCCGTTCAGCAACTTCTGATCACCTGGTTATTACTGCTCATTACGGCTTCTGTCACGCTTAAAGCCTTAAGCTATGTTGGGGAATTGGTGAGTATTCTCCTGAGTGCTGCTTTGATTGCGTTTTTGCTGAATTATCCGGTTTCGGCATTAGAGAAATCTTTCTTACCGCGATCGCTAGCAGCGACGATTGTTTACTTAATGGTGGGCATTGGTTTGCTGTTATTTGGCTTAACGGTGGTTCCTCCGGTGTTTAACCAAGGCAGGCAGTTTATTGCCAATCTGCCCAACTTTCTCGATTCTGCTCAACAACAGTTAGAATCGTTTCAACTCTGGAGTGTCGAGCATAATTTACCCTTTGACGTGCGCGTCATCGCCCAGCAAATTCTGGCAAAAATTCAGGCTCAGGTTGAAGTCATTGCCACGCGGGGAGTCAGTAAAGGGGTAAGTTTAGTGGTGGGAACCTTTAACTGGTTTTTAGACTTCATCCTGATTCTGGTGATCTCTTTTTATATGCTGCTGGATGGCAAGCGCTTGTGGCAGGGGATTACGGGGTTTTTCTCGCCTAAAATTCGTTCTGGATTAACTGAGTCGCTTCAGCGGAACTTGCAGCGCTTCATTTCGGGACAATTCTTCCTGGGCTTGTTTATGGCGGTGACGCTGACGCTGGCGTTTTTGGCGTTGCGGGTGCCGTTTTTTCTGCTGTTTGCGGTGTTTATTGGGGTAATGGAGATTATCCCCTTTATTGGCGCAACCCTAGGGATTGGGACGGTTGTGGTGTTAGTCTCGTTTATTAATTGGTGGTTAGCACTCAAAGTTTTGATTGTTTCGGTTGCCATTCAGCAAGTCAAGGATAATGCGATCGCGCCTCGGATTATGGGGAATCTCACGGGGTTATCCCCGGTGATTATTTTTGCGACGCTGTTGTTGGGTGCTAAGTTAGGAGGACTGCTCGGCGTAATTTTAGCGATTCCGATCGCCGGGGTCGTTAAAAGTTTAGTAGAAATTATCCTCGATCCCACCTTACCTCCGCAAACTGGCTCGTTTTTCCACAATCCGTTAAATACTGAAATTCCCCACCCTGCCAATAGTGCTGAGTCTAAGGTGGGATAATTCAGCAGGGGTACAATTGCCTATAATCAAGCTAGAGAGGCCTGTTGGATAACACTGCAATCCATCTGAACGCTCTCGATAGTCTCTTCTGCTGCACGGGATGTGCAAAACAACAGTGTCTTCTACATTTACCTCAGTTTACGGTCCGGTCACTTCCTGGCGTTATGGGCGATCGCTGGGTATCGATCCGATTGGCGCAATCTCGACTTGTTCGTTTAATTGCGTCTATTGTCAGTTAGGCGAAATTGAACAGATCAGAGGCGATCGCGATCTCTTTGTATCAACCTCCCAAATTCAACAGGAACTCGCTATCTTTTCGCCCTGGGATGTCGATATCATTACGCTCAGTGGTAGTGGAGAACCCACCCTAGCGCGCAATTTGGGTGAAATTATTGTGATGGTGAAGCAAATGACGCATAAACCCGTTGGCGTTCTCACCAATGGGACGTTACTTGCCGATCCGCAGGTGAAAGCAGAACTGGCTTTGGCTGACTTAATCGCCGTTAAAGTGGATGCGGTGGATGGCGATCGCTATCGCCGGATTAATCGCCCTGTAGAATCTGTTAATTTGGAGGAGTTGTGGGCGGCGCTGTCCTCTTTTCGGCAAATTTATACCGGCCGCTTGGGCATCCAGACCATGATCCTATCGCCGTGGAGCGATCGCGAACAAGCTGAGTATATTCGCCGGATGCAACAGATCCAGCCCGATGAGATTCAACTGAATACGCCCACTCGTCCTAAACCGCTAACTCATCAACTCGACGCGCGGGGAAATCATACGCTTGACGATCGAGAATACCCCACGCGATCGCTCAAACCCGTTAGTTTAGAAACCCTCAAGGCGTTTGGCGATCGCATTCACCAAGACACAAAACTGCTGGTGCGCTATCCCACGCCGCACGGGGCCGATTAATTGCGGTGATTGTTACTATACTGAATTCTTGCCCCCGCCCATTGCAGCTTTTCCCGGAGGGTGCGGTAGTAGGAATAGTTTTCCCGCAAGATAATAAATTTAGCCTGACAGTCTGCCATTCTCACATCAACGCGCTGTCCGGGCCAAATGGAAGTCGCCATTACCCCATCCGTCCACAATTTGGTATTGAGTTCGTAATCTCCCAACGGCCAAATACTCACCACGCAACCGGAAGGGAGAATAATCGGACGGCTGGCTAAACTTAAAGGACAAATGGGAGTAACGGCGATCGCCTCCATCCCAGAATGCACGATCGGCCCGTTGGCGGAAACGTTGTAACACGTCGAACCCGTCGGCGTCGAAACAATTAAGCCATCCCCTTGGTATTGATCGACGACTTCCCCATCAATTTCCATTTCCAAAATTGAGGTAATCATCCGATCGGCAGAGGCGGGCTTAACGCACATATCATTTAAAGCGAGGAAGCGATCGCTCTGGGGTTCGGCGTCGCGGCGATCG
The DNA here is from genome assembly GCA_010672635.1 of Desertifilum sp. SIO1I2. Lineage (GTDB taxonomy): Bacteria > Cyanobacteriota > Cyanobacteriia > Cyanobacteriales > Desertifilaceae > Desertifilum. Next base: position 8,517 of record JAAHGE010000021.1, read on the forward strand.
CCATCAAACACCGTCGCACTCAGCATCATCCGCCGTTGCACCGCATAACGGTCTTCCCATAGCCGATCCCAAACCCGTTCGGTGTCGCGAAACATCTCAATGGACTCGGTTAAAAAGCCCAACGTTCCGCCAATATTCACCGCCAAAATGGGGATACCATCCGCCGCTAAATGTCGCGCCGCCGCTAGTGCTGTGCCATCTCCCCCCAATACCAAGGCTAAATCGATTCTTTCAGCGACAGAAGATAAAAAGACAGGATAAGGATTATCCTTGGGGCCGCTAGGGCCGAGCAACACGCGACAATTGCGGCTTTCAAGCTGTCTGGCACATTTTTCAGCCCACCGCCGACTATCGCCGTCACCTGCTTTATGAGCAATAATGACTTGTTTGAGATCCACAGCAAAAAGAGTGCTTCGTTCTGGAGTGCTGAGTTAGGCGAGTATTGCGATCGCGTACTCTGTCCCAACCTTTCTAGCTACAGTTCACCAAAAGAAGAGTTCGCAAGTAGGGCAAAAGTTTACCCTACCTCAAACCCAATTTCACCACTTCAGCAGGTTAAACTGCTCCATATCTACCGTATCGCGATTGCGGTAAATGGCCAGCACGATCGCTAGACCCACCGCCGCTTCAGCCGCCGCGATCGTAATTACAAAAACGGCAAACACTTGACCCTTAATCGCCAGGGAGTCTAAAAAGTTAGAAAATGCCATCAAATTGATATTGACCGCATTCAACAATAGCTCAATCGACATCAAGACGCGCACCGCATTGCGACTGGTAATCAAACCATAGATCCCAATACAGAACAGCGCCGCAGCCAACAGTAAAAAATATTGCAGTTGTAAAACCATGATTCCTCTAAGGCTTAACGGACATTCTGTTTAGCAAGAGGGACATTGGCAGCAGAGCAATGTCCCAGATTGAAAACTGCCGGTTTGGGTTTTTCCCAACGCCTACAGCTTAAAGCGCTAGCTTCTATCCGAACCCTCCGTATTAGCTCCGATTAAATCGCGCGGACGCTCCGGTAACGTCAGAATGGGAGATTGGGTGGCATCGGCTGGCATATCATCCGGTAGGAATTCGCGACGCGCCAGAATAATCGCACCCACAAGCGCCATCAATAATAGGACGGAGGCTAACTCAAAGGGCAATAGAAAATCGCTAAAGAAATGCTGACCGATGATGACAGTGGCTGCATCTCCGGCGATCGCCTCTGTTGCATAGCTCCACGGCGTCGATAATACCATGACGCTCAACAGGGCAAATAAGCCCGCACAGACCACTGCCGTAGAAACTTGCCGAATCCAAGCTCTTGGCATCACCTTAAAGTCTTCGCGCTTGTTCACCAACATAATCGCGAACAAGATTAAGACGTTGACAGCACCGACGTAAATCACCACTTGAGCCGCCGCCACAAAGCCAGCATTCAGCAAAATATACATGCCAGCAATGCTAATAAACACGGCCCCCAGTAAAAAGGCTGAGTAAACAATATTACTCAACAGCACCACGCCTAGCGCGGCACTAATCATCATCAGTGCCAGAACGCCAAATGAAACGAGTTGAACGCCTTCTGCTAAGTTCACAACTTTTTCCTTTGCTAACAGCTAACGAGCGATTCGCACCTGAATTCAGGCCCGATTACCCCTTAGCTTTCTCCATTTCTTCTAAAATCTCTTCAGGCCGCTTCCCAGCACGCGGAGCCGTATGAGGCACCTCATGCGGGTTGTCTACGCCTTTGGGTAGGTAAGCAAATTCGCGCATCGGCTGCACCATTGGATCGTTGGTGACTTTATAGGGAATGCGACCCATTGCCACGTTGTCGTAATTCAACTCATGGCGATCGTAAGCCGATAGCTCGTATTCTTCGGTTGCCGATAAACAGTTGGTCGGACAATACTCAATGCAGTTGGCACAGAAGATACAAACCCCAAAGTCGATGCTGTAATGCTTGAGTTGTTTCTTTTTGGTTTCTTTGTTAAATTCCCAATCCACGACGGGTAAGTTAATGGGACAAACGCGAACGCAAACTTCACAAGCAATACATTTGTCAAATTCAAAGTGAATTCGTCCCCGATAGCGTTCGGAGGGAATCAGCTTTTCATAGGGATATTGCACCGTAACGGGTCGCCGTTGCATGTGATCGAAGGTAACGGCTAAACCTTGTCCAATATATTGAGCGGCTTGTACCGCACCTTTGGTGTAGTCCGTAACTTGTTTTAAGAATTTCAGCATGGTGTCTCCCTGGCGAGAACAAAACAGAGGATTCGCTAATTAACCGCCAAAAGCAAACGGGAAGGCCAGTTTTAACCCGGCTGTTAGCAAGAGGTTAACCAGCGAGACGGGAAGTAAGAATTTCCATCCCAAATCTAAAAGTTGGTCGATGCGAACGCGGGGAACTGTCCATCGCAACAGTACGGCGAGGAAAACCAGCAGGTAAGCTTTGAACAGCACCATCACGATCCCAAGGCTGGCGGTAATCACCTGCAACCAAGGAGTGGTTTCGCTAACTCCAATCAGGTTAGTCAAAAAGCCGACTGGTAGGGGAGATTCCCAACCCCCCAGGTAAATCACGGCAAATAATAGGGCTGACAGGATTAAGTTAACGTAAGAACCGACATAGAATAAGCCAAATTTCATCCCGGAATACTCGGTTTGGTATCCGGCGACGAGTTCTTCTTCGGCTTCGGGTAAGTCAAAGGGTAAACGCTCGCATTCGGCTAAGGCGGCGATCCAAAAGATGATAAAACCGACGGGTTGACGCCAAATATTCCAGCCTAAAATGCCATAGCCTGATTGCTGGTTAACAATATCGATGGTGCTAAGGGAATTCGACATCATGACGACAGCTAAAACTGATAGCGCCAGCGGAATTTCATAGCTAATCGATTGGGCTGCGGCTCTGAGACCTCCTAGCAGGGAATATTTGTTATTGGAGGAGTAACCTGCCATCAGCAAGCCAATGGGGGCAATACTGGAAAGGGAGATCCACAAAAATACGCCAATTCCCAAATCGGTAATGACCAAGTTTTGCCCGAAGGGAACGATTAAGTAAGACAAAAAGACTGGGACAACCACTAGAGCCGGGCCCAAGGTGAAGAGGAGGGGATCTGACTTAGCGGGGATAATGTCTTCTTTAAATACCAGCTTTAAGCCATCGGCTGCTGGGGCTAAAAACCCAAAGGGGCCCATGTATTCTGGGCCAATGCGCTGTTGGGCGGCCGCAGAAATTTTCCGTTCTAACCATACGCTCACTAGGACTCCAACGGTCGCTCCCAGCAGCATTAGCACCATTGGCAGGGGTATCCAAAGGAGTTTTGCCAAGCTAGCGGGAAGACCGAATCCCGTGAGGAGATCGATAAAGCTTCCTTGTAAGTCAATTCCTGAATTCATACGTGAATGATATGAAAGGTCACACTTGGGCCAGATGCCAAGCTCTCAGCAGTGCCGATTCTACTGACAAGCAATAGTTCGCGGCTCTGTTGTAAATTTTAAAGTTTTTTTACTGTGTTTTGAGACAAATCTGAGATTTGTCAATCAGTAAATGTGCAGGGTTGGATTGAGTCTGCTCGATGGGTCATGCAAAATCGGATGCGATCGCGCGATCGCGCAGCGCATCCGCTCGTCGGGGTGGGGTCGGGTCTTAGCGTTCTTCGATGGGGATGTAGGGCATATCGTGGTTGCCCATGTAGACTTGGGTGGGTCGGAAGATCCGGTTTTCGGCGAGTTGTTCTTTCCAGTGGGCGAGCCAGCCGGCGACGCGCGCGATCGCAAATACGGGCGTGTACAAGTCGGTGGGAATACCGATCTTGCGATACACCAAGCCGGAGTAGAAATCAACGTTGGGATAAATCCCTTTGTGGGCGAATTTCTCTTCGACGACGCGCTCTAGTTCTAGGGCAATGTCATAGTATTGGTCGGAGCCGAACTTAGCAAACAGTTGTTCGGCGAGGTTTTGCAGAATAATCGCGCGGGGGTCTTTCACCTTATAGACGCGATGCCCAAATCCCATGATCTTCGATTTTTGTTGAATGCATCGCTCTACATACGCCCGAACGTTGCTCACCGAACCAATCTCTTCGAGCATGGAGATCACTTCTTCATTGGCTCCACCATGCAACGGCCCGCCCAGGGTTCCCACCGCCGACGCAATCACGGCGTAAGGATCGGTGAGGGTAGAAGCGGTGACTCGCGCCGAAAACGTCGAAGCATTCATTGTATGCTCGGCATGGAGGGTTAAGCTAACATCAAATGCTTTGGCTGCGAGGGGGTCGGGTTCGCGTTCGTTGAGCATGTACAGGAAATTTGCCGCATAGTCGAGATCGTCGCGGGGTTGGATGGGGTCGTTTCCCTTGCGAATCATTTGAAAGGCGGCCACCATTGTGGGAATTTTGGCCACAAGGCGGACGACGGCGGCCCGAATGTATTCGGGGTTATCTAAAGCCCGCCGCGAATAAAACAGTCCCAAGGCGGCGGCTGAAGCTTGCAGGGCGTCCATTGGATGACCGCTTTCGGGGAAGCATTTCATCATGTCCCGAATGCGGTATTTAATGCGTCGATGGTACCGAATTTCTTGTTCAAAGGCGGCAAGTTCTGCGGTGGTTGGGAGTTGTCCCCAGATCAGCAAGTAAGTGCTTTCCAGAAAAGTGCTATGGGTCGCAAGTTTCTCAATCGGAATTCCCCGATATTCCAGCACGCCCTGTTGTCCATCGACGTAACTGATGCTGGATTGGCTGGCGGGTATTCCTTCGAGTCCGGGCTTAAATTCGCAGACGATGGACATGGCTGTGTGGTTTGCCTGTGATCAGGTGAAATGAACTGGTTATCAGGGTATCAAAAACACTTTCCTCAAGCAAATGAATGCTGCTGGGGAAAAGGCTGGAATGCTTCAAAGTTCAAACGGGGCTGTCAAGAACTCAAGACAGCAGCAAGCGCGGTGGCGATAGCCAAAACAGGGTGCTGCGACCGATGGGGGCGTCGGTGTTGGGGAGTTCGAGGCCGATGACTCCGGCTTTTTTTACGGCGATCGCGCCTTTGGGGGTTCCCCACACTAGGGTTTCTGTCCAGTCTCCGAGGTTGGGCTGGTGGCCGACGAGGGCGAGGCGCTGGACTTGGGGGGCGTCTTTTAAGTTGAGCCAAGCTAACCAGGCTTGAAGTTCGCCTTCTGGGGCTAGGTATTCGGACTCTTGCAGCAGAGGGGCTAAGTTTTGGCTGAGCAGGATTTCAGCGGTTTGGCGGGCGCGGATCAGGGGGCTGGTGAGGATCGCCTCGAAGTTTAGGTCTAGCGATCGCAGGCGTTTGGCAACTTTTTGGGTTTTTTTACGCCCCTCTTCGGTTAAGGGACGGTCGCGATCGCGTTCGTAGGCCTCGCGATCGGCGGCTATCCCATGACGAATTAGATAAAGCTCCATATTAGTGACCCGACTGAACGCTCGTGCTTAGTCTACACTGTCGGGATAGTTTTGATCGGGGTTGACCAAGTGCAGGAGCTTTTGTTTGACTTGGGTGTCGTAGACGTTCCACTTCAGTTTGGCGTATTCGGGGTTATCGTTGGAACCCGATAGGAAGCCAAGGGGAATCTCAAACCCACCCGCTTGCGATCGCCCGCCGCCAAAGAAGCGCCCTTGAGCATCTTGTCCGAAGGCTTCCTTAATAAATTCGTCGGGATCGAGGGTCAGCTTGCTGGTGCGTAGGGAACCAATGACGACTTCGAGGTCTTCGTCTTCGTCGTGAACCAAACCGTAGACGACGGCGGTATGCACGTTTTCTTCGGTGACGAGGAAGTCGGCCGCTTGGGGAATGGCGTCGCGATCGTCGTAACGCAGATATCCGACACCAGCGATGGAGAAGTTATTCTGGACGAGGCGGTTTCTGAGCGATCGCTCGATCACTTCCATGACTCGCTTGGAACGCGAGGCTTGCAGCACCGTCTCTAACATCTGCGGGTCGTAAAATCGCGATAAAAAGGCGGCAGCCAGGAAGTCTTCTTCTAGGGCTTGTCGCAAACTATTGGTATCGGAACGAATCCCATGAATCAGGGCTGTAGCACATTTAACATGCTGGCTATTGGCACTATCGAGTGCCAGCAACCCGGCTTGCAAGTATTGGGTCAAAATGGTAGCCGTTGCGCGAATATCGGGACGAATATCGGCAAATTCTGGCTTTAAGTCGGTTTGCGGCGAGTGATGGTCAATCACCACCACAACTGGCAAACTCATTTTTTGGATCAGTTCGGTCAGTTGGCTGGTTGTCCCTTGGTTATCGAGAAAAACACACCCCTGATAGACGGATAAGTCCTTGGTTTTCGCGACTTGAGGCGTCCAACGCTGTACGGGTAAGCTCGTCAGCTTCACCAAAGCAATATTTTCTTGGTGGCTGAGGGTTCCGGCGTAGACAATATCGCATTGGATATCATACTCTTGGGCAATCAGTTTGTAGGCCCAAGCAGAGGATAATGCATCGGGGTCGGGACAGTCTTGAATGATCGCCAAATGGCGATTTCCCCGATGACGCTCTAAGGTTTGCCGCAGGCTTTCCACTTTTTGCGTAACCGATCTTTGTATAAAGTTTGGGGTATATCCCACTAGCGATGGTTTCGCGGGATGCTCGATAACTGAGGTTGGCTTTGTCCTCTCGTTCGCGCCATCAGGGGATTCATAACTCGGTCGAGATTGCATTGGATTGGGCGTTTGGTGAAGAAATTGCAGTTCAAAAACTTGGCACCGTCCAAAGGTGGCAGGTTGCTGACCTCAGCACAAAGGCGGTGTTAGTCTTTACCCTTCTTTATCGATCTTGACAAAAAAAAGGCAAAGTTGCACCGTCTTCGGGTTGATTCTGAGCAGCAAGTGGGGTGGCGATCGCCCCATTGAAGGCTTGTAACCCGGACAGCACAAGCCATTGACCCAGAAAACCAGGTGAGGCGATGCCTAAATCTATGTAAAAACCCCCTGACGCTCTCAACGACAGGGGGCTAAGTCCCAATAACGTACTTTTTCCACTCTTGGTGCGTCCCACTTTTTAAGTGTCGGGTCACTTCAAAGTAAAGACTGCTGTACGGTTTGCGAGGGGCATGACGCAACCTCATATTGGCTTCCTCTGGCGTTCGGTTGCCTTTTTTGATATTGCAGCGCACGCAAGCCGTGACAATATTCTCCCAAGTATCGCCGCCTCGACGCGATCGCGGCATGACGTGATCGAGGGTTAACTCGTCTCCGGTATAGCCGCAGTATTGACAAGAGTGCCCATCTCGGTGGAGGATATTTCGTCGGGTTAAGGGAATGTCCTTATAGGGAACCCGGATATATTGCCTCAGCCGAATCACAGTTGGCAGGGGAAACTCAGAGTAGAGGTATTTGCCATTATGCTCTACCTGTTCAGCTTTGCCCTTGATTAATAAGACAACCGCTCGCCGCCAAGTTGTGATATTGAGCGGTTCGTAAGAGGCGTTCAGCACCAGAACCTTGCTCATTTGATGATGATTTTAAAGTAAAGATTTTCCATAAGATTAGCACAGCCATTCCAGCATTGGGCAGGTAGATCCCAGTCTGGTTTTGGCCCCCCAAGAGAGTTGTCTAAATCCGGAAGCCCCGATACACTGCTGGATAAACTTGACAGCGCTGCGTGTCAATTTCGTGTGGTGTAAGGAGTGAATGGTTATGTTGAGCTGGGAACAAACCCCAAGGGTCAAACAGCCAAGCGGGTATCCAACTCTCCCCTCAATGGGTTGCGAATCCTCTACAGACTGGCTTTGTCAACGGGCTTGGGTCGAAATTGACTTGAACGCCTTAAGCCATAACGTGCGTCAACTCAAACGCCGACTATCTGCGAAAACTCAATTGATGGCGGTTGTCAAAGCCGATGCTTACGGACATGGGGCCGTCAGCGTGGCACAGACTGCCTTAAATGCCGGGGCGAACTGGCTGGGGGTAGCGACGATACCCGAAGGCATTGAGTTACGGGCGGCCGGAATTGAGGCCCCGATCTTATTATTAGGGGCCGTCCATGCACCCGAACAGGTGAGAGCGATCGCCTATTGGCAACTCCAACCCACAATTTGCAATTCTAAACAGGCCCTGATTTTTGCCGAAACCTTAAAGGAAATAGGGCAAACCCTCCCCGTTCACCTCAAACTCGATACCGGGATGTCTCGTTTGGGGACAATGTGGCAAGATGCGGCTGAATTTGTGCAACTTGTATGGCACTTACCCAACCTCGATATTCAAAGTATTTATTCCCATCTCGCCACCGCCGACAGCCCCGATACGCGCGTCATGGAACAACAGCACCAGCGCTTTCAACAGGCAATTCAGACCATTCAAGCTGCCGGCATTCCCTTACCGAAGTTACACTTTGCCAACTCTGCCGCCACCTTAGTCGATTCTGCCCTGCATTACGACCTCGTGCGCGTGGGTCTTGCCACCTATGGGCTATATCCGGCCCCCCATTGTCAGGGGTTAATTGACCTCAAACCTGTCATGGGCGTTAAAGCTCGCGTTACCCAAGTTAAAGACATTCCAGCCGGGACAGGGGTCAGCTATGGTTATCAATATATTGCCGATCGCGATCTGCGCCTAGCCGTCATCGGCATTGGTTATGCTGATGGCGTTCCTCGCAACCTCTCTAACAAGCTGCAAGTCTTGATTCGCGGCCAGCGCGTCCCCCAAGTTGGGGCAATTACAATGGATCAGATGATGCTCGATGTCAGTTCTATCCCCGATTTACAGGTGGGTGAAGTGGTGACGCTGTTGGGGACAGATGGCCATCAATCGATTGCCGCTGATGATTGGGCCGAGACTTTAGGAACCATTTCTTGGGAAATTTTGTGCAGCTTTAAGCATCGCTTACCGCGCGTTGCGGTCTAAAAACTCAGGAGGAGCAATGATTTTGCTCCTCCTAGAAGCATTAAGCCATTTTCTCAATAATGCGCTGAACAATCTGTACGCCCGTGACCGCTTGCCATGCAAATAAGCCTAAGACGATCAGGTTGATGGTGATGTGGGTAAAACGCGCCCAGTCTTTGCCCTTTTGCATAAAAGGCGACAGGGCAGCCGAGATTGAAAATAATCCCACAATACCCAATCCGGCAAGTAAGTGGGGGCCAACGAAGAGTTTACCGTTGTTGATATAGGTGACGGCCATGCCCCCCAATGCCCCCGTTACCATGAATGCGAGCAGGATCGAGCCGAGTTGGTAGTGTCTAACGTTAAAACGACCTTTGATCAACTCCTTTTTGGCTTCGCCTTCAGCCGCCCGCGTTTGTTGAATCTTAATACCGAGATATAGGGCATAAACGGATAATGCAAGGACAACCCACATAAAGATGGGATGAAAGAATTGGCTCCAAACCTTTACAGATTCGGGGATCTCGAAGCTCATGGGTTTCTCCTCTAGGATGGCACGGGGTTCATAAAACTTAAAGTTATTATAAGGTTTGTCCTCGCTGGTCTCGGAGAATTTTGCCCGGAGACGAGCAATCCTGTGGGAAAATGCTGGAATTTGATACCCTCTCCTAGCCAGCGCTACTGCGTATACACCTCTGGTGTCTGAATCCCAAATTTAGCTGAGATCCCCCGTTTGTAAGGGGACTAGGGGAATCGAAACCTTAACAATACCAGAAGACTGATGGATACCGGGGTAGCCTAGCAGGCGGGAGGCTCCACAAAGGAAAACTAATGACGGCAAGCCCAGAACTCGCTCTAATTCGCGCTGCGAAAAATGGTCAGATCCGCCAAGTGCAGACTCTACTGGCACAAGGAGTGGATGTTAACGCTACCGATCGCGAAGGGACGACGGCGTTAATGTTTGCGGCCCAAAAAGGCTATACCGAGATTGTCCGCCAACTGCTGGAGGCGGGGGCAGAGGTTAACCAAGTGCGCCGCCAGTTTGGAGTAACAGCTTTGATGTTAGCCGCCGCCAGCGATCGCCGCGATGCCCTTCGCAGTTTAATGGCGGCGGGTGCTACTCTCGATCTGACCAATGATGATGGCAGTACAGCACTCATGATTGCTTGCTATCACAGTCATTTATATACAGTGCGCTTGCTGTTAGAAGCAGGGGCAAATGCGAATATTCAGGATAAGGATGGCGATACGGCCTTAAGCGTTGCAGTTAGCCAAGGCCAAGATGACTCTCTAACGCCTTTGGTGCAGTCCTTGCTGGAAGCTGGGGCCGATCCGTTGGTACGGCTACCGGAGGAGAAAACGCTGTTAATGGCGGCGGTGGAACGGGGAAATGAGGCGTTAGTCCAGTTATTCCTGGCGGCGGGGGGGGAGGTGAATGCGACCGATAGCGAGGGCGAGACGGCGTTGCTGCTGGCGGTGGATGCCGATGAGGAGGCGATCGCATCTATGCTTTTGGAGGCGGGTGCAGACCCCAACCGGGCGAACGGGGAGGGCAGCACGCCGTTAATGGCTGCGGCTGCAAATGGGAATGCCGTTCTGGTTGGGCAATTGCTCGATCGGGGGACCGATCCTAATTTACGCGATCGCTCTGGCGATACGGCACTCAATTTAGCAGCGATCGAGGGACACTTGAGCGCTGTACAAGCCTTAGTGAGTCGCGGTGCTAATGCCAATCTGCCCAACTCGTTAGGCGATACGCCCCTATTATTAGCCGCCCTCCAAGGTCATGCGGAGATTGTGGCGGCGTTAGTGCAAGCTGGGGGGAATCCAAATGTGAAAAATCTAGGGCAGTCTCCCCTGATGCTGACGGCTTTACAAGGTCATTTAGAAACGTTACAACTCCTGCTAGCAGCCGGTGCAGATCCGAATGGGGTGGATGAAAAGGGCAAAACGCCTCTGATGAAAGCTGCCGATCGCGATGAATTAACCATTGTTCAAATCTTGCTTGAAGCAGGAGCAAAGGTCAACCTGCGCGATAGTTCTGGGGCGACGGCTTTAATGTGGGCAGCCCATCGCGGACATTTAGAGGTTGTCAAGGTTTTACTCGCGCATGGAGCCGATCCCAATGCCAAAAACCAAGGTGGCTATTCAGCGTTGATGTTTGCTGAGTTTAATGACTATCCCCAAGTGGCGAACTTGCTGAAAGCAGCGGGCGCGCAGGATTAAATCTCGATACATTCGAGGGCGATCTGTTCATAAAAAAATGTATCCTACGATGCCAAAAAATATCTCTGTAGGTAGCGATCGCCCTAGGGATCTGCATTCTTTACGAGTTTAAGATTGATCCCCAACTGTTTTTTATCCTCTATTCCTTTTGGATGATTAAAATAAAGATATTTGAAGAAACAGAAAATCCTCAGATTTTCCTCAGATTTATCTTTTAGCGTTTAAATCATCAAAGATTCCTTGTTTGAAGCTCAACTTTATATCACCGTTAAGATTCTCAAGCCCCCTTTAATTTAACAATTGATGAAGGAGTTTAAAATATGGTTTACCATACTTGCCCTTGCTGTTCCAGTTCCTTGTTGCGGCACTTTAGGTCGGGCAAAATTTATTGGTTCTGCTGCGACTGCCACCAAGAAATGCCTGCATTAGATCATGAACCTTTAACAACCCATCGTTTGCAAAACTTACTTCAACCCACCCTAAAACAAAGAAGCGATCTGGCTGCGGTTCCAGCCGCCTATTTTATGAAACTTTCCGATACCCTGGTGACTTCAACCTCTCACTAGCACCTACTCCAAGATTTCTCATGCATTCAACAGACAACCTTTGCAGTAGAACCTAAGAGGCTTTAAGAATAACTCCCACTACAAAACAATGTAAGTGGGAGTTTTGGTCTAGATTAGAGTGCAACCAGCACATTCGCACTCAAAGACGGCGAACCGGCTAGAGTTGCGATCGCCGTTGCGGGAGTTGACCCGACACCATCGGGATCGAAGCTGAGAACGCCATTGTTATAGAGGAATTGAGCCGCATTCCCCACAGGCGTTTGTCCCAACGTTAGGGTTGGTGTCACCCCAGCCGTTAGACCCGAAAACCCGGCAGCCGAGAAGCGAAAAATATCGTTCGCCGGGTCAAAATCACTAACCGTATCGCCCGCTTGATTGAGATTCGTATAAACAAACGCATCGGCCCCCGCAGTCCCCGCCAGCACATTGGCTCCAACCCCGCTAGGAATGAGATTAAATAGCGGCCTAGATAAGCCTTGCAGCACCGTATCCTGGCGGAATTGCAAATTTTGAATTCGCAAGTCTAATTCTGGCTGAACCTCCGCGATCGCAAAAGCAGAACCGCTATCGATCGGATAGGTGGCGGCTAAATACTCCGCTAACGCATCCTGTTCCGTGCCGGGGTTGGCAAACGTGGCGACATTGACGCCGCCTGTAGGAATGGGTTGGTCAGCCAAGTCTACGCGATCGCTCGCTAAAGAGGCAAATGGATAACCATCTCCTCCGCCCGCCAAAAAGCTTAACGTCACCATGCGGATCGGGCGATTTTCATCCCCTTGGACGGTGCCATTTTCCACCACCACATCCGCCACTGCGCCATCTGCATCTAAAATAACGAGATTGCGAATTCTCTGTCCTGCGGCTTGGGTAGAATCGAAGCTAAAAGACATACCCCCAACTTGCGGAAAACTGCCAGGAGTTGCACCTGGGGCCACAGCACCCACGCCATGTTCGATAATTTGCTTCAAACCGGCCGCCGTCACCGTCACCAGCGACAGGGCATTATTAAAACGCAGGGCATTCTCAATATCGAGTTGAGAAATATCGCCTTCCGCCTTATTCACTAGAGGGTTTGCGGCGGGAGGCAAAAGCACGGGTTCGCCAGTCCCTCCCGCCGGGACTAAAGCCGTGCCGATATTATCGCGAATACCGCCGCCATTTTTGAGAGAAACAACCGTTGTCGGGTCGTATTGTTGACCAATAAAGAGGTTGGCATCGGCCGTTAAATTCCCCAAATTGGTTTCCTGGGTTCTAACTGCACTGCGCCGTCCTTCCAGAAAGACCTCAGTCTGTCCAAACAGATTTCCATCTTTTCCTAAAACAACATCGGCGATCGCATCAACCACCTCAACCACGATCGGATCGGCAACATCCCTAGGATTCACCGTTCGACCGTACGCGCGGTTGACCCCAGCGCTATCGGTCGCATAAGCCCCGCTCGCATCGAGAATATTGGTAACGATTCCGTTTTCATCAAACTCTGTCACAAGGCGGCCCACATAGCGGTAGTTGCCATCCGTATTCACCAGAACCACCGGTTCGCCACTCGCAGAGGTGAAGCGTTGGGGATAGGGCCCCGCCGCCGTATCTCCAGCCCTGAGCGGATCGTCAGGATTCGCCAAAATGGTATTAGAACCGCCCGCAATGACTACATCCACGCCCCGGAGGAGTTGGGCTAACTGCCGTTCAATGCTAATTTGCTGCATGTGCGCCAGTAACACCACCTTGTTAATGCCCGTGGCGGTTAAGGCGTCAACGCTGGTTTGAATTTCCGCAGCTAGGGCGGCAATATCTGCGGGGTTGGGCGGTAAAACTTCCACATTTCCCGGTGAAGAAATGGATGGCAAGGTGGGTGTGGTTGCCCCGACCACGCCGATCCGTTCCCCACCCACTTCTAGAACAACGCTGCGGGCAATACTATTGGGTTTCGGGGCTTGTCCGTCGGGAACCACTAAATCTGCGAGGTTGGCATCGGGTTCAAAGTTGAGGTTTGCACTCAGGTAGGGGAAGGCGGTTCCTTGATAGCCACCCGAACCAATGCCTGCGCCTGCGATCGCAGGGTTAGGTTTAATTAGTGTCGCAACGACTCCCGTCCCCAGGTCAAATTCATGGTTTCCAAAAGCCGCCGCTTGGAAGCCTAGGGCGTTGTTAATTAAAATATCGCCAATGCCCTGTTCGCCGTAAATCTCTGCACTGGCTTGCAGGAAAGGGCCGGGAATGTATACGTCCCCGGAGGTGAGTTTGAGGGTGTTGGGAAACTCACCCGCCAAGGCGTTGAAGACGGCAGAGAAGTTCACGGTATCGACAAGGGCAGGGAGTCCGGCTTCTTGGTCGGCAGCGTGCAAGATTTGTAAGGTAAAGCTGGGAGTTGGTGACGGCGGCGCGAGGGGCGGACGCACTGGGGGAACAATTGGAGGTATTGGTGCGGGGGGTGCAGTCTCCAGGGGGTTGAGGTTAGCGGTAAAGTTCGCCGCACTCAGTTGGGTGCTTTGGATACCTTGGAGAATGGCGAGGGGAGTTCCGCCCACTTCAATTCGGGTTTCGCCGTTGCCTTGAATCAGGTTAAGTTGGCTAAAGGTTAAGCCTTCGGAGAGTCCAATCCGGTCTTCGGATGGGTTAAAGTCGGTGATGGTGCTAGTACCTTGGCCGATGACAAACAGATCGCGACCTGCCCCCCCGGTGAGGGTGTTGTTGCCAGTATTGCCGTAGAGGACATCGTTGCCATCATCGCCGTAGAGAAGATCGTTGCCTTTGCCGCCGTAGAGGAGATCGTTGTCTTTACCGCCGTAGAGGGTATCGTTGCCTTGATTGCCGTAAAGGGTATCGTTACCCTGATTGCCGTAAAGGATATCATCTCCGGGGATTCCAAAGAGGCGATCGCTCCCAGCTAACCCAAAAATGCGATCGGCGTTTGCCGTTCCGGTTAAGACATCATTGCTGGCGGTACCGTTAATTATTCCCATGTGTTTCCATCCATCCTCACTGCGGAACAGTAAACCTGCTGTTCGGTTGATTTCGCACGATCGCATTGAGGGCCGATCGAAATGGTGCAAAATTTTCGATCGCGTCTCTCAAACCCTGTCTAGATTGCTGAATCTTCATTAATTGCGATCGCTCTCCAACCTGGGATTGGGGCTATTAAATCCAGGCTTAAATCATTGATTGACACTTAGGAACTAAACTAAGTTGTTAGTGTTAAGGCGATATTAAGAGCAGCTCAACGCTCGTGCTGATTTCGGTTAAGATCGCCGAATGCCCGCGAGTTCGGAATGGAACTGACGGGCAATGAGTTGCTGTTTGCTTAAATTAGGCTAAAAAATCGGAGAGAGAGGGAACTTCTACCGCTTGATTGCACTGATGGGATTGATGGGTTAAATCCATTAATAACTGCGAGTAAACCCCTTCTTTAAAAGAAGGCGTGACTGGTGTCTGGGCGGTAATTGCTTTGCACCAATTTTCGACAACGCGCACAAACGGTGCAATTCTGCCATCCTCGAAGGTTTGGGGAAAAGCAAGGCGCTGAGGAATTTCGAGTTCGGCTAAAGGTTCGCCTGCAAGTCCCCCTTGTAAGCTAAAGCCATGCACGTAGTCTTTTTGATTGCTGCTTCCTAAGATGAGGGTAGCGCGATCGCCATACACTTCCACCCAATGCCCGCGTCCATTATATGCAACCGAACTAATGCACAGTTGGCAGGGCGTGCCATCCGCCAATTCTAATAAAATTAAACAGGTATCATCGGCATCGACAGGCTTCAGTTCTCCGGTTTGCGGATCGGGGCGCTGGGGAATGGCTGTGCTAAGTTTGCCAATAACTTGCCGTATCTCTCCAAATAGCCAATAAATATAGTCAAACGCATGAGAACCAACTGCCCCTAAAGCCCCACCACCCATTG
>JAAHGE010000210.1 GCA_010672635.1 Desertifilum sp. SIO1I2
TAATGCACCCGATGCCAAGGTCTATACTTTGTACGATCGAAACTGTAGTGGCGAAAACTGTCAGCAAAATTGGCCGAACGTTAAAGCGCCCTATCTTTGGCATATTAATGACTGGGAATATAAGGCGGTGACGCTAGACGGAGTTATGGTTAAAAATCAGATTCCCTCTCAAATTTGTCGAATCAATCCTATCAAAAAAACGGTTAGCATTGAGAATGAAAGATGGCAGAAAAGTTTAAGAGAGGTTAGCCAATCTTCGGTTTGGCAGTATTATCAATTAGTGGGAACTCAATGGTTGCGAAATCCTAATATTCCTTATACCAGTGCGGGAGCAGATCGCCGACAAATTACTCCCGTTAACCCACCCTTGACCAATGTTGCTCTAGAGCCGTATGCTCAAAGAGTTTCTTGTATTGTTTGTCATACTGCTGCACGTTTACCGGGCAAAGATAAAGCTTGTCAACTCAATGAAAGTAATGTTAATTGTGCTGATTTTAGCTTTTTAATGGATAACGCTCAGTTTAGTCAGCCCGTTTCTATTCAGTCCCACTAATCGCTGTTTTACTGTATTTAAGGAGGAATTGTCAGATGAATGTTAATCAACTACCAGAAGGTCTTCGGGGTGAACGCCAGCGCATTCGCGATGGTGTGAAGCAATGGTCTCAAATTGTGGCTTGGTCTTGGTCAGAAACTTATGCTTTTAGCGATACGGCAAATCTAGAACAGGAGAAAAAACTGAAGGCGTTCTTTATTAAGATTCTTCAAGACCAAGCTCGATATAGCTATGCGGTGAATAGCTACGGCGATGAATCTAAAAAGCCAGATGCTTATACTGCTAGTCTGAAGATTAAAAAGTTTGTGATGGGCAAAAATTCAGAGATTGATGACTATGATTTGGAGAATGTCAGCCTAACTTTACCTAAAGTCTACGAAAAACTAACGGGTCAGGAACCTAATAGTTTGTCCTATGAACCTTTCATGAAGATGTTTCATGTGGAGATTGTGACGGATAAGTTTTCGGGTTCCATTCGCGATGCGTCAGAGGCAGAGAAAGCTGAAATTAAAGAGCGTATTGGGGATGAGGATGTGCAATATATTATTTATCTGGCTTATCCTCCCTGTCCGGTACTGAGTCCAGCAACGGTCACAGAAACGCAGTTGGAAAATTGGATGAAAAATCAAGACGAGTATGGCGAAGAGGTCACTGACTATCTGCCCCCTTCGGCTTATATCCCTGTCAGTATGTCATAAATTCAGGTCATTTCCAGAGTTTGTAGAAGGATCGGATTGAGCCTTCTTCAGGTGAGGGAAAACATTTAAGGATCGGTTGTTAAAAAAGCAACCGATCCTTAATATCAAGTGATGTGCAGCACTTGATTGAGTGACAAATTTTTTTGGGAGGTAGGGTTGAACGCTGTGAAACTTAACACTCGCTGCTAGGAATGTTGAGTTACGCTGACGCTAACCCAACCTACTCTTTTAATATTTGGAGGTAGGGTTGAACGCTGTGAAACCCAACCTACTCTCTACTCTCAGTGCGCTTTTGTCGGTTGGGTTTTGACCCAACATTTGCGAGGAGTTGGATCTTGACCTAACCGACGGGAAGATTTACCGCAGTCTACGATTCCGGGCTTCTTCTTCTAGCTTTTTGGTATCCACTTGACCACCAGCTAACGGATCGATTGCAGACGGGGGAGGTGGGGGAACCGGAAGCGGTTTTGCGGCTGCACGATTGGCATTATTTGTTGCCGGAGTGGAGACTTTATTCGGGAAGGGTTGGCTGCTAGGAGGACGATTAGCATTGCTGCTATCTTTAGCAGACTTGTTCATCCCTGGTACATTGGCTTCGTCAATTTTGTGTTTCACGGAGTCGCTGACGCCTTTAACATCGGTTTCGTCAATTTTGTGTTTCACGGAGTCGCTGACACCTTTGACGTTGGCTTCGTCAATCTTGTGTTGCACGGAGTCGCTGACACCTTTGACGTTGGCTTCGTCAATTTTGTGTTTCACGGAGTCGCTGACGCCTTTGACGTTGGCTTCGTCAATTTTGTGTTTCACGGAGTCGCTGACGCCTTTGACGTTGGCTTCGTCAATTTTGTGTTTCACGGAGTCGCTGACACCTTTGACGTTGGCTTCGTCAATCTTGTGTTGCACGGAGTCTGTCACGCCTTTGACGTTGGCTTCGTCGATCTTGTGTTTCACGGAGTCGCTGACGCCTTGAACGTCGGCTTCGTCAATTTTGTGTTGAACGGAGTTGGTGACGCCTTTGACGTTGGCTTCGTCAATTTTATGCTGAACAGATTCAGTAATGCCGCGAACGTCGGCTTCATCAATTTTGTGTTTGGTGGAGTCTACGACACCTTTTAAGTCAGCTTGTTCAACTTTGTCTTTAACGGTATCCACTACATCTTCAACGCGGTGGGTGACATCGTGAACTGCGTCTTTCATGGTGTCCACTGCACTATCGACTCTCTGGTCGATCCCTTGTGCAGCTTGTTCGCCAACGGCTGCGCCTGCGATCGCGCCACCCACGGCCCCAACGGCGGCCCCTAGGCGTCCGCCAACCATTTTACCAATTGCAGCGCCTGCAATCCCACCACCCGCAGCACCAATGGCTTCGGCAACAATGTGGTTGTTGTTCGGTTGGGTGGGATCGGAACTGTTCGGTTGTTTTTCCAGGTTTCCGCTTTCAATAATTTCAACGTCGATGGGTTGCAGACTGTTGTCAGGTTGTGGAGTGTTGTTGAAGCTAGTCATGAAATTCCTTCGCTTACATAATCTTTTCTAATCTGTTTCCAGAGTATCGATTACCAAAGTCAGATTAATTTATCTAGCGAGGGAGATCTCAAACCTCTTGAATCGTCTGATAGTAGTAGATTGCTACTGGGCGATTTAGAGATGGTGAGTTACAACTGAGACTCGATGAGGTCTGTAACTCCACACAACTTTGGCTGCTGTTGGGTTTCGTGCCTCAACCCAACCTACGACAGCATTGAACTTTTAGGGGGGGTTATAACTGAGACTCGATGAGGTCTGTAACTCCACACAACTTTGGCTGCTGTTGGGTTTCGTGCCTCAACCCAACCTACGACAGCATTGAACTTTTAGGGGGGGTTATAACTGAGACTCGATGGGGTCTGTAACTCCACACAACTTTGGCTGCTGTTGGGTTTCGTGCCTCAACCCAACCTACGACTTGATGGGGTCTGTAACTCAACACAATTCTGGCTGCTGTTGGGTTTCGTGCCTCAACCCAACCTACGACAGCATTGAACTTTTAGGGGGGTTACAACTGAGACTCGATCCAGGCGGTGTTGAAGATTTGGGCGTAGATGGGGTTTTTGACTCGTAAATAGCCTGCTTCTGCGACGACTAAACCCGATAACAGGAGTTCTGTGCATTCGTTACTGGGGGTGGCTGCTATCTGCAAGGGAGAATGTAGCACTTGGTGATAGAGATGAAGGCGTTGTTTTTGGTTGGCTGAAGCCAACAGCAGGCGATCGCGGATCGTTTTGAGGTGTTGGGGTTCATCTTGCCATTGCCAGTTGTAAAGCAGGCGATCGCGAACTAGGGTTTCTAACCAAGACGCCATTTCTGGGGCGGAGACTGCGCGAAGGGTTATCTGCGAGTCAGGGCTAGCGGCGATCGCCATTTGGCAAAGTTTCTGAGTCAAAAAAGGTTGTCCGTTTGTCCATTTCAGGATTTCGGCTAGCAGAAGGTGGGGATGTGGGGTAAATGGGGCCAGACCTTGGGCGAGGGGTTGGGCTTGGGTGGGGGTAAAATCATTGAGAGCGATCGCGCTGCCTTCTGTAAACAGGGTGGATTGGCGATCGGAGACTAGATTGTGCGGGGTTGTAACGCCAAAAATCGCGAAATTGAGGCGATGGTAATCGGGTGTAAGCGATCGTCGATCGTAACAAGAACGCAGGACGGCAAAAAAGTCATCAACGGCAAACGGTAAGTTAAGCAAGCTCTCAATTTCGTCTATTAAAATGACGATCGGTCGATCGGCTAGGGTTGGCAACAGAACTTCACTAAAAAATTGGCTGAGACGTTGAGGAAAGGAAAGATCCTGCTGTTGTTTCCACCAGCTTTGCAAATCAAAGGTTCTCAGCGCTGGCAATCCGCGCCACAAATCTTTGAGCATTCCTTTGTACCATTGAAGGGGCGTTGCTTGTTCGCCGCCGATCGCCGTGCAATCTAAAACCGTGCAGCAATATCCCTGTTGGCGCAAGTGGTAATAAGTCCGAACCAACAAAGAAGTTTTGCCCATCTGACGCGCTGTGAAAACGTAACAAAACTGACCTTGCTGAAGGGCGGTGCATAGGTCTCGATCGGCTTGACGATCCACGTAGCTGGGGGCGTCGCGTGCAAGGCTACCCCCAACTTGATATTGCATCTTCTCGGTTTCTGGTTGAATTGGCAAGTTGATAAGTTAGGTTTTGGGTCTCCAGCTAACTTACGCGCTATCTTGATTGTCAGTCAACTAGCGAAGGTGGTGTTGGGTTTTGGGTCTCAATCTCACCTACTTATGGCTAGTGTTTGGTCTGTCAACTTGTTAGGGTTGTGTTGGGTTTCGTGCCTCAACCCAACCTACTTGACGTTTCTTTGTCAGTGTTGGGTTTTGGGTCTCAACCCAACCTTATTCTTTTGTTAGTTAATGAGGGCGAGTGTGGTTTCGATCCAATCTTCATTGAAGACTCGTTGATAAATGGGGTTGTTGACTTGGAGGTAGTTGTCTCGCTTGACGACTAAGCCAGACATGAGGAGTTCTATGGCTTCTGGAGTGTCGGTGGCGGGGATTTTGCCGTGGTTTAAGATTTGGCGGTATAGCGCCAGTCGTTGGACGGCTTTGGGTCGATCGATCAGCAGGCGATCGCGGATTGTGGTTAAATGTTCGGGTTGGTCTTGGGCTTCCCAATTTTCGATGATTTGGGATCGCACTAAGGCTTCTACCCAGGCGGCTTCGTCGTTGGGGGGGATGGGGGAGTCGGATGTGCAGATCAGCTTGCAGAGTTTTTGCGTCAGAAAAGGCTGTCCCCCCGTCCAAGCGATCGCTTCTTGGAGGAGGGTTTGCGGGTTAGAGACGCGCTGGGTGAGGCCTTGGAGTAGGGGTTGGGCTTCATGGACTTGAAAACCATTGAGTGGAATGGCTTGACCGACATTAAAGGGGGTACGCTGTTTATCTTGAATCAGTTGAGAGGGGGTAGCCACGCCTAATAAGACGAAGTTGAGGCGCTGGTAGTCGGGAGTGTCGGCGCGTTTGTTATAGCAAGTGCGGATGATGCCAAAAAATGGGCTGCTGTCAAAGGATAGATCGATCAGGCTATCGATTTCGTCAATGAAGATAATAATGGGGGTGGCAATCGAGGGTAAGATGACTTCGTTGATACATTCAGATAAGCGCTGAATGGGCGATAAGATATTGCGATCGCGCCACCAAGCCCGGATATTCACGGTTTTGGAAAGTTGCAAGCCGCTGACTAACAAGTACGCAAAACCTGCATACCACTGTTCTAGAGTAGCTTGGGAACTGCTGAGAACTGAAATATCGAGGGCAGCACAGGTAAAGCCTTCTGCTTGCATTTTCTTCATGGTTTGGACGCGCAAGCTAGACTTACCCATTTGACGAGTATTTAAGACATAACACAGTTGTCCTAATTTCAAGGCTTTATAAAGATGTCGGTCTGCGGAACGGACAACATAAGTCGGCGCATCTAAGGGCAAGCTACCGCCGATGTGATAATCGTAGGTTGAAGGGGCTTCGGCGCTTCTGAGCAAAGCGTTTTCTAAAACCAATTCTGCTTGCGTGGCTTTCAGCACTTTCACTGTACTGAGAAGTTCTTTGGTGCGTTCTTCAACTTTTTGCTCTAGGGTTTGGTTATATTCTTCTAATTGGTTGTAGAGATGGGCATTTTCAATAGAAATTGCGGCTTGAGTGGCAATAATTTTTAAGGTTTCAATTCGGTCTGGAGTAAATGCACCAGTGGCTAAGTTATTTTCTAAATAGAGAACTCCGGCTAGTCTGCCTTGGTTAAGCAGGGGAGTACAGAGAATGGATTTGGGTTGCAAAGCTAAAATATAGGCATCGCGAGTAAATGAACCGTCTTCAGTCGCATCATTTAAAACCACGTTTTCGCAGCTATGGACGACATAGTTAACAATTGCTGTCGAGAGAATGGGGGTTTGGGTGACAGGGTTAAGCGCATCGATGGGAAGCGATTGTAAAATCTGGGTCGGTTCTAAATCGACTGTGGCTTCTGCTTCAATGGCCCAACGACCACTTTTGTCTAAAATCAAGAAACCCCGTTGCGCGCCTGCGTTAGCAATAACGGCTTTCATAACTTGGGTTAACAATTGTTCTAAAACAATTTCGCCCGAAATCGCTTGAGAGGCTTTGAGAACAGCATCAAAGTCTAGAACTTCTCCTGAGTGTTTCCCGGTTGTGGTAATGGGATGCAGCGTAGCATTTTGATTCTGAGAGGGGGCTGAATCTAGCCATTGGATGTATTTTCGCTCTAGTGCTTCTACTTTGCTTTGGGCACCCCAAATCTGATATCCTTGGCGAGCTTTTTTGAGGTGAATTTGAGCAAATTCAGTCTTGTTTTGGGTCAGCCAAAAGTTAGCGGTGAGTTCGTTGGCTAGAGCTTCTTCGTGGATAAATTCCTGTTGGTTGGCGGCTTGAATTGCTCGGTCGTATAAACTCATTGCTTCATAGGTCTGTCCCAATAGGCGACTCATTTCAGCCGCAATTAAGAGATATTGATGCTCAAAGTTTTCGGGACAGCGATCTGCCCAATTTTTTAATTGTTGTTGATTGGCTTCTAGTTTCTGTAAATAGACTGATTTTTCAGTTTCAGAAGCTTGAGGATAGAGGCTTAGGAGAGTTAGAGAAGAATAAAAGTTATGTTTAGCAACCGAAATAGTACCGGGAATAAAAGCTGTTAGTTTGTCAGTTTCTTCAAGTTCAGATAGGGCTACAGGTTGACCATACAAATAGAAAATTTGAGTTTTGAAAATCTGATAAAAGCAAATAGCTGCAAGGGTTTGCTCGGCTTGACAAATCTCTAAAAAGGTTGCTTCGTCTATCTCTTCTGTGGCAAAGCAAAATTGGTCTTCAGTTAACCCTAATAGGTTTTGAATTAATATCTGAGCAGCAAGAATACAATTTTTTGCCCAGGTGTTTTGCGTTTTTTGAACAAAGCTTAAAGCTTGAGAAGCTTCTTTTAAGAGGGATTCTAAATTTCTACCCTGATAAATTAAATTATACAAATTATAAGTATAAGTATAACCCGTAACCTGTAAATCGCCTGCTTGCAATCCAGCTTCAATTCCTTCAGCATTAATATTTTCAGAAAGATTGATAGGCATCAACCAGGGAGAGATGGCATTAGCATGAAATTGATTGACTATCGATTTAGAAACTAAATCTTTATATTTGTGCGCTAGCTTCATTCCCAGAGAAGTATACTCGTAACCTGATTGATAATCTTGTAAAACATGAGCCACAATAAATGCCATAAATCCATAAACGGTTGCTGAGACAGATGTATGACCATATTGCAAATTAAGATTAACAGCCTTGATTCCAATGATATTCATTAGAATTGGATCGATAATCCAAGCCGTAGGAAAAATACGAGAAAGAATTTTTAGGGCTGCCCTTTTTTCGATGATTTCCATTTCTGGGAGATTTTGTAAGGCGCTAATCTCTCGCAATCCTAAATTTTCTTTATAGATTTGAATTTCCCGA
>JAAHGE010000211.1 GCA_010672635.1 Desertifilum sp. SIO1I2
TCTAAAGGATGAGTTCGCTCCCAACTCTCAGGCGATTTTTCCCGAAGGGCTAAGTGGTGCTGTCGTCAAGTCCCCCTTTTCCAGATAATCGGTAGTGCTGGTTACATTCCTTCCCATTAAGCGCAAACTAACCCTAGTTTTAGGGCTTTCACAATGGCTTGGGTGCGGCTGTTCACGTTGAGTTTTTCAAAAATAGCGGTTAAATGGGCTTTAACGGTTGCCACTGTAATATACAGTTTGCTGGCAATTTCTTCGTTAGAAGCGCCTTGCACTAGCCAGTGTAAAACTTCTTGTTCTCGTTCGGTTAAGTGAACGGCTTGGCAAGCTTGCAAAGAACGACCGGAATAGAAGTGAAATAAGCGAAAGAAGGCGGTTGCAACTGCGGGGGCTAGGTAAATTTCATCGTTCATAATCGTTTGAATAGCTTCGCAAAGTTGCGTCGCCAAACAATCCTTAAAAAGGTATCCGGAAGCCCCCGCTTGCATAGCTCTAAAAATCCACTCATCTTCGCGATGAGCAGACAAAACTAAGATTTTTCCCTTATAGGATAAATTCTTTAAACAGAGCAATGCATTAATTCCGTCACTGGGGGGTAATTCTAAATCCAGTAAAATTAAGGTGGGATGTTGTTCGGTGGCCAATTTAATAGCTTGTTCTACAGAAGCGGCTTCTCCAGTGATTTCAAACCGCCAGTTACTATTGGTATTATAAAAATCGAGTAATGTTCGCAATCCGCGACGAAAGCGGGGTTCGTCATCCACTAACAAGGTAGAAATTGCGTGTAAAGTATTCATTTGTCAAAGTTATTTCAAAACGAGTTAAATCGAACTTATCGAGGTAATGAAAAAGAAAATTGAGCGCCGACAGGAGAGAGATTCTGCACCCATAAACTCCCTTGATGATCGAGGATGATTTTTTTGGCGATCGCTAAACCGAGTCCCGTTCCGCCCGGTCTTTGGGAATAAAATGGATTAAAGGCTTGTTTGAGATCGATCTCTGAAAGTCCCGGTCCTCGATCGTCAACTTCTATTAAAGCTTCATGACCAAAAATATGCCAACTCCAGTTAATTTTTTCACCAGGAGGACTGAAGTAAATGGCATTACTTAAAAGATTATCCAAAACCTGTTTGATTTGAGCGCGATCGACCTTGAGATTGAGCGGAGTATCGGGGTAACTAATTTGGATACCTTTTTCCTGAATCCAAGGTTGCAATCCCTTAATACTTTCTTGCAAAATCAAGCGAACATCGTGAGATTCTAGATTAATTTTTGCTTGTTGGCTGCAATGAAGCAACTCTGTAAGGGTGTTGCTGAGTTCGCTAACCGTTTCGCGAATAACGAGGGCGTGTTCTTGTTGCGGATCGCCCAAGGATAAACAGAGATTTTCAGCATATAAATGAATTAAAGCCAGGGGCGTACGCAGTTGATGTTCCGTCCGCTGAATCACTTGTTCGAGAAAAAGGAGCTTTTTGTGTTGGCGATCGCATTCTCGGCAAAGAGTGAGATAATCCTGAATAGACTGCGCTTGTTTTTCTACCCATTCCTTCTGCCAAATACTTAAGGGATGGTGAGATAAAATTAGCAAATAGTCAAACGTTCCAGCCTCCTGTCGCAAAAGACAAAAATAGGCTTTTGCTTTACTCTTCCAATCCACCTCTCGGACTTGCAAACCCCCTTCAGATCCATCAAGCGACTGATTCAAGATAGAATCGGCATATTTCACATACAAACGGGGTTGTTTTGCAGTATCCGAAAGAACAAAATAACGTTCTTGTGTCTGAATATCTTGATAAACAATCCAAGCCGTAACAATAGGCAGTCGATCGATAAGTTGCTCAATTTGTTGCTGAAAAAAAACCTGGAGGTTCTGAGTGCAAGCAACACCGGGTAAAGGCGGAGGAGAAAGATTATCCTTCAAAGCAAATTGAAGAAGATCGCGGTTCATAACAGATTCCCCGGACAGGTTAGGTTAGTGAGTAGATATTTCCCTTAACAGAATGCTTGAACTAGCCCTAGGAACAGATAATCAAAGTTTACACAATCGGGAAAATACTAATTTAAATTAGCCAAATCCACCGAATATCAGGGGTTTTACACATAAATCTTTAAAAATATCGACCAAAGTCTAATAACCACTCAGTCAACTGTCTCTCTAATCTAGAGCTGTACCGCTTGCTGACCTAAAGCCTTATGATCCCGGCTGTTGCCCAAACTTTGGCGGAACTCCTGGCTGGGGAGACATCTCTCGTCAGTACCGAACAGATTGACTTTAACCATCCCGGTTTACGATCCAAACCGGGACCGAGGTTAAATCTGTATTGTTACCACCTCCGGGCAAATCATCAAGGTCAAATCACATCCCTGGCTTCAAACGGCTTAACGCAATGGTTTGATGTTTCTTTTCTCGTAAGCGCTTGGGATGATACCGCTTTAGGCGAACAGCGTTTGCTATCAGAAACCCTCATATCACTCTTGCAGCATGGCGCTCTAGAAGAGAAATACTTAGCCCCTGCACTTCGCGGTTATGGGAATTTAGCGATCGCCGTTTCCAGCCTTCATCCGACCGAAACCGTCGCCATTTGGACGGCATTAGGCGTTCCCTTGCGTCCCGCATTGTGCGTCACCGTCACCCTTCCCGTCAACCTCCAACCTCCCCCTACACCCGCAAATCTCCAACCTGGATTTGCAACCTCCCAGTAACCTCCTATCTCACTCCTATCTGAGGAAGCAAGAGCTATGGCAAGACTCGATTACTTTGCTCCTGGCGTATACGTTGAAGAAATCCAACGGGGAAGCCGCCCCATAGAAGGCGTCCAAACCAACATTGCAGGTTTCATTGGCTTTACCGAAGCCGTTCGTGGAGGAGCCGAACCCTTCAAACCCATGCTCGTCACCAGTTGGAACCAATATTTACAATACTTTGGGCAAGAAGGTTCCGACGGCTTCACCGACTTTGACGCCTACCTCCCCTTCGCCGTCAACGGCTGGTTTCTCAACGGGGGCGGGCGTTGCTGGGTCACAAGTATCGGAACGCGCCTACCCGGAACCCCAGAACCCCCACCAGAGCAAACCGGAATCAAAATTAAATCCTCAGCAAATCGTCCCGCCCTGCTCTTTAACCTCAAGCCCGAAGAAAGTGAAAATGGCAGCATCGAAGTCATTATCATCGAAGGCCAGCCTAACCCCAGCAACGAGGAGGGTGACAACACCGACGCCCCCGCCCCCGTTGCTGCCGAATTCTTTACCCTCATTGTCGGTCGAGATGGGGAAGAACTCGAACGCTACGAACACCTAACCATGAACCCAGAGGTTCAATCCGAAGTTGGAACCTACGTCGTCACCGCCCTCGAACAGTCCAGTTTCATCGACGCCCTAGATCTCTCGCAAACCGGACAAGCCCTCTCGCGCCGCCCCGCCAACGGTCAATACGAAGTCAGCCCCCCGCCCCTCGTCCCTAGCCCAGAAACCCTCGTGCGCGATATTCAAGGCATCCGAGACGAACGCACGGGCGTCCAAGGTGTCTTTGAAATTGATGAAATTACTATGCTCGCCTGTCCAGACCTGATGCGCGCTTACCAAGCGGATCTCGTAGACTTGGATCAGGTACATGGCGTCATGGAACTGATGATTAGCCTCTGCGAGAACTCTGCCCCCAACCCCCCAAACCGGATGGTCGTTCTCGATCCGCCTCCAGACTGCGTTAAGCCGCAACAGGTCGCCCAATGGCTCAACGTCTTTAATCGTCGCTCGATGTTCGCTGCCTTATACTACCCCTGGATTAAAGTCCCTAACCCCCGCAAAGGCGGTCGGCCGATTATGGTTCCCCCCTGCGGTCACATGCTTGGCGTTTGGTCGCGCACCGATGAAACAAGAGGCGTGTATAAAGCACCCGCTAACGAAACCCCGCGCGGCGTCATCGGCTTAAGCTATGATTGCAACTTCCGCGAACAAGAACTCCTCAACCCCCTGGGAATTAACTGCATCCGCACTTTCCCCAACCGAGGGATTAAGATTTGGGGGGCGCGGACTCTGGTGGAACCGGAACAAACCGAATGGCGCTATATCAGCGTTCGCCGTTTAATTAGCTATATCGAAAAATCGATTGAACTAGGGACGCAATGGGTGGTTTTTGAACCGAATGATGAGGATTTGTGGTCGCGCGTTCGGCGGACGGTGAGCAATTTCTTAGAACGGTTGTGGCGAGAAGGGGCTTTGTTTGGCGCTTCCCCGGAACAAGCCTTTTATGTGAAGTGCGATGGCGATTTGAATACGCCAGACTCTATGATTTTAGGTCGATTGTATGTGGAAGTTGGCGTTTGTCCGGTACGACCGGCTGAGTTTGTGATCTTCCGTGTCAGTCAGTGGACTGGACAGGATGAATAAGCCCGTTGTTTGCAGCGTTATTGTAAGGATTAAGGAGATCGAGGATCGTGGCAGAGGAAGAATTGTTAGTTAGTTGTCGGTTTTATTTTGAAGCGGATGGTTTGACCGATAAGCAGGTGTTGGAACTGTCCGGTTTAACTTCTGAAAATCCCTCAGCAGGTGCGGATAAGGTGTTGGGTTCGGGTAAGGGGGCGATTAACTTGCGTCAAGCGGCTCCCACAAGGGTTAAGTTTACCCCAGTTACGGTTAAGGTGGTGGCGACGACGAATAAGGATCTCTACCAATGGTATGCCGATTGCAATAAGAATGAGGGGGGAAAGTCAGATTGGGCAAGCAATCGCAAGTCTTGTTCGATTAAAGTTTACGACCAAGGGGGCGAGGCGAAGGCGGAATGGCAACTCTTGAATGCTTATCCGAATAAGTATGAAGGTCCCAAGCTAGAAGCTGGGGCGAATGAGGTTGCTAATGAAACAGTGACGCTCGTTCATGAAGGAATTAAGCGAGTCATGTGATAGGCTCAACTGCGATCGGTATCTTAGATCCCTGGTTTTAATGAGAACCGGGGATTTAATTCCTTCTCTGGTCGGGTTTGTTTAACTTAAATTGAGGGCGATCGCTCTTAACTCAAGACTCTTTCAATCTTCGTCAAGCAGTTGATGAAGTTAAGCTTATATGTCTAACCTAATTAACAACTTTCCTGAGATTTTAACCAGTTGTCGCTTCTATTTAGAACTGAAACTCGCTGGCAGTCAAGAACCTGTCGATGCCTATTTTTTAGAATGCAAAGGACTGAAACGCACTCAGGAGGTGATTGAGGTTTGCGAAGTAACGCCCCAAAAATGGGGACTTCAAGGAACCACAAGCGGGCGAATCATTCGCACTAAAGTCCCTGGAAATGTGAAAAATAACAATATTGTTTTGCGGCGCGGCTTAACAGTTTCTACAACACTGTGGAAATGGTTTGACGCCGTACAACTCGGACAATGGGCAAACAAAAATACCCAAAACAATCAACGCCGAGATGGAGCGCTGACGATTTACAATCAAGCAGGAATTGCCCAAGCAACTTTTGTTTTTCAACGCGCTTGGCCAGTTAGTTATACAGTGACCGATTTCAACTCTAGCAGCAATGAATTAGAAATTGAAGAATTGGAAATTGCGGTAGAAGAGTTTATGCGAGAAGATGTTACAAACCGAGTTTGAATTTATCTTACCCAAGGGCTACTTAGACGCAGAAGGCAACCTGCATCGTAAAGGCGTCATGCGGCTATCTAGGGCAATGGATGAAATTGTCCCGTTACGCGATCCGCGCGTTAAATCCAATCCTGCCTATGCTACGGTGATTATTCTCTCCCGCGTAATTACTTCATTAGGCGCATTAGATGAGGTGACACCTACAGTTGTTGAGGGTTTATTTGCCTGCGATTTAAATTATTTACAAAAATTCTATCGGCAAATTAACGAACTCGAAGAAGCAGCAGAAAGTCCTCCTCCTGTTTGAGTGTTGAGAAGGATGGGGGGATGGGGAGGTGGGGAGGTGGGGGGAAAGAGTGCTGAGTTGAAAGTGCTGTTGCGCGGTTCTTGGTGCGTAGCGGTGTGCTGAGTGGGGAAAAGAGTGCTGAGTTAATGACAATCAAGTTTTCCTATCCCTTCTTCCCCAACCCCCAATTCCTAACTCCCAACTCCCTTCTTCCCCCCATCTCCCCATCCCCCTATCTCCCCATCTCCATGTCAGACACCCCCCTCCCCCAGACACAATTTACCTTTATCCTGCCGCAAGGTTTGCTGGACGAGCAAGGAAACCTGCATCGTCAGGGCACTATGCGCCTCTCTACAGCGCGAGATGAGATTTTTGTTCAAAAAGATCCTCGCGTGCGTTCAGACGCCGACTACGCTCCTTTAGTAATGCTTTCGCGGGCCATTGTTGAATTAGGCAGTTTGCCAAGCGTGACGCCGGAATTGTTAGAAAATCTGTTTATCCGCGATTTAGCGTACTTGCGAGAGTTTTATAACCGCATCAATCAACAGGGAAACGAATATATCCCCGTGCAATGTCCCGAATGCAGCCGTCAGTTTAATGTGGAGTTGGCACTATCGGGGGAATCTTGAGCTACCCCTTGGATCGGTTGCACCAAGAGGTAGCTGTAATTGCGTTCCATTTTCACTGGTCGTTAGAGGATATTCTGAGATTAGAACATCCAGAACGGCGGCGGTGGGTGGCGGAAATTCGGAACCTAGTTCCCCCCAACTCCTAGCTGAGATGTCGCGTTTTTAGGTTGGCAGCAAGAGACGAGGGGTTCATCTGCGATCGCATTTAGGTTAACCGACTGCAACAAATCGCGCCAATCGGTTTTCCAGGTGGGGTTATTCGGTTGGGTTTGGCGCAACTCTGCTAGGGATGCCACCGCATCGTACCAGATATCGGCTTGAGCATAGGCTAAAGGGCGATCGCGATCGGGGACTTGCTCCCAATGAGTTGCTGTCTCCACTCGCTGAACAATCCCTTCAACGGCGACATTACCGCTATTATCCACCGGATCGCACACCAACTCCACCGACCACTTATAACTTTCACCCACCGCTAAAGGTGTGGTTGTGTCTGGTAAGCGAAACTCCACAACTCCAGACGTTCCCGGTAAACTAAACGACTCTTCATAAATCACCTGGCGCTTGGTTTGGCTCACTACCATAAATCGCGCTTCCTGCGCCGTCGTTTCCGGGATATGTACAAAGAACCTGGGATGTTCAGAAGCCGTAGTTCCCGGATAAAGCTGAATTTCGCCATTCGCCTGCGTCATCGGTAACAACGGCACCATCAAAATCGCCTTACCCTCTGGGTGACAATTACCGCGCGCCGCACCACTCCGCAAACTTCCCGAAGATCTAACACGGGGAACTCTAAACCTCAAACGACTTTGCGCCAGCAGTATTACCCCATTTCCAGGTTGTCCGATCCCCAAAAATTGAGCTTGAGCGGGTAAACTGCCACCCAGTAGCAAAGCAACAGCAAGAGCAGTTAAAGAAACATGAGATTTCATCGCGGTTTTCCTTCAGGCGAGACTTAAAGCTAAGTGGTTTGCTAGCATTACCCACCTTACAGGCAGGCATTCATTCACGCGCCATTTCTGTAAATCGATAACACCGTTTTTAACACGTCCCCTCCCGTCTGCCAGCCAGCATCCAAGAGAAATTGCTCCCGGTTTTCGATCTCTTCTAAGTAGATCCAACGCGAGCCATAGAAATCACTGATGACTGCGACGATTCTTTCTCTAGATTGTGCCCGATCGATTTGTAGTAATTGCTCGACTTGAGCATAAGCAGTCTGCATCTTTTTCACTGCCTTGGCATTATCGGTGA
>JAAHGE010000212.1 GCA_010672635.1 Desertifilum sp. SIO1I2
CGACGGTGGGGGTTGTACGGAAACCCTCTGCATTCGCAATTACAGTTGGTTTACCACCTTCCATAACAGCAACGCAGGAGTTTGTTGTACCTAAGTCAATTCCAACTACTTTAGCCATAAGAGTGTTTCGATGAGAGTGTTACTACAGAAGTCTGGCGGCAATTTGCCAGGGGGTTGAGGGTGAGGGAAAGCTGTTAATGGGAGCCTTCTTGCGGGTGGGTTGGCTATGGATGAGCGCGTAGATTATTAATTATCTATACTGAGCGCGGTTAGCCTATCTCATGAAGGGGGGTTTACCGAACCTAGGGAGGGACGGTTACGCAGAGGCGGGAACCACCCAAGGATCTTCGAGTTCTGAGAAGTTCGTTTGACGAGGGGAGGAGAGTTCGCTAACGACAGTCTCTCGTTGCACTTCGGGTTGAGAAGGAACGGA
Organism: Desertifilum sp. SIO1I2; assembly: GCA_010672635.1. GTDB lineage: Bacteria > Cyanobacteriota > Cyanobacteriia > Cyanobacteriales > Desertifilaceae > Desertifilum. Next base: position 434 of record JAAHGE010000212.1, read on the forward strand.
GTTTTGGGTCGTTTCTAGCTTGACTCTCACGACTTCCGGTTGTACGGCTTTGAGTTTCGGCAGGGTAAGGGTGAGAATTCCGTTGTTTAATTTGGCTTGAACGCGGTCTGCAACGATAGGTTCGCTGAGGGCGATCGCTCTTTGAAATTCGCCATACTGAAATTCGGAGTAAAGAACGCCTTGGGGTTGGTTTTGACGCGAACGGCTAACTGCGATCGCAACCCGATCGCGAGTAACTTGTAAGTCAATATCTCTGGCTTCCACTCCAGGCAGTTCAACCTGTAAAATTAGCGCTTCTTCAGTGGTTTGAACTTCAACAGCCGGAACGGAAGGACGTGCGGTATTGCGGGGTGAAGTTGTGCGACTTGTGTGCAATTCGGGTTTTAACTGGGATGGTAAGGGTTGAATTTCGGGCCAGGGTTGCCAGTAAACAAAAGATTTCATCTCCACCTCTCCTCGATCGGGTTGCAATCTTGTTTAAGATCGAGCTTGCTTTACTACACTTCATCATAGGTAGGTCAACGGTGGAATACATTGGGGCAAACCGTAAAGCGCCTGTTGTATTTGCCGTCATTATGCTGTTTTGAGGGAGAGGGGGTGGGGGATGAGGGGGAAGACGGATGAATAGAAACGCTGTTGCTGCTGTTTCTACTCAGCACTCCTTGTTTTTAAATTGACCAAAAAAAGAAGAGGCGAAGTCACCTCTTCTAAGAATTGAGAACTTTATCGGGAGAGCAAAGTCCTAGGTTTGGCTGCCGGAAGATTGGGTTTGGACATTAACGCGGGCAAAGCCTAAAGGCAACATTTGGGTAAAGCCTTCCTGCATGGCATTAACTTGATATTCCACATACCCGCCAGTATTCAGAACGGGTAATCTTAAGTTCACCCCGTCCATCATGATTCGCAAGTTATCATTACTGACAACATTTTGGTCAAAAGTAATCATTAAATCACGACCTTCTCTGGTAGTTTGAGCTTCAACTCTTGCGCCAGAAGCATCGGTAATTTCAATGTTATTAACGCTATCGACATCGGGGGGAAGCGTAATTCTCAGCGCATTGAGCGGGTAGTCTCGAACGGCCACATCAATAAAGTGACTACTTAGACCTAAGCTACCAGAATCTCTCAGTTGAGTGACGGTAATTTCCCTATCTTGAGCCGGACGCAGAAGTTGAGCTTCAGCACTCGGAGCCAAAGCACTCATTCCTAACAGTCCAGAAGTCCCAACTGCAAGGGCGGTCATCACGCTAGAAACAATAGTTTTCATGAGGTATTCTCCAATAAAACTGGATTAGTTAAAGGACGAAAAATTGAAAGTATGCTCATCTTAACAATTGAGTATTTAGACTTGGTTACTTCATCTGAAGGAGTTATTAACCTTAATTTTTTATTTCTATAGCAATCCTAAATCCAATCTAAACCTTCTCTAACTCCCCTCGCCCACTGGGAGAGGGGTTGGGGGTGAGGGGAATCTCACAACTCACTTAAGATTGCTATATTGATAGATACAATGTTAAGGAGGTGGGTTCGGGAGAACGGATATTTAAGCTAAAATAAGGAAAGTTTTCCTAAAGTGCGATCGCGCCTATCCGTGTTAGCTTTCCCCTATGATTGCCCTGAACCCCGAACTGCAAGCTCGACTTTCAACTCCCTTAAAAATTGGGACGGTAACGGTCAAAAGCCGCGTTTTACAATCTCCTTTATCGGGCGTTACTGATTTGGTTTTTCGGCGGTTAGTACGACGCTATGCACCCGATTCGATGATGTATACCGAAATGGTACAAGCTTCTAGCTTAAACCATGTGAAGGGATTGCCTAAAATTATGGAAGTCGATCCCAACGAACGTCCGGTTAGCATTCAATTATTTGATTGTCGCCCCGATTTTTTAGCAACTGCGGCTCAAAAAGCAATGGCTGAGGGAGCTGATACCATTGATATTAATATGGGCTGCCCCGTGAATAAAATTACTAAAAATGGGGGCGGTTCTTCGCTATTGCGACAACCTGAAATTGCTGAAGCGATTGTTCGGGAAGTGGTGAAAGCAGTAGATATTCCTGTGACTGTAAAAACCCGCATTGGTTGGTCTGAGGATGAAATTAATATCTTAGATTTTGCCAAGCGGATGGAAGATGCGGGGGCTGCAATGTTAACGCTGCATGGTAGAACTCGCGCCCAAGGCTACAATGGTACGGCAAATTGGGAATGGATTGGTAAAGTTAAGCAAATTCTATCGATTCCAGCGATCGCAAATGGAGATATTTTTTCAATAGAAGCGGCGGTTAAATGTTTGGAAACAACGGGTGCAGATGGGGTGATGTGTTCGAGGGGAACCCTAGGGTATCCGTTTTTAGTTGGGGAAATTGATTATTTTCTCAAAACAGGCGAATGCTTGCCAAAACCGACGCCGGTTGAATGTTTGGAGTGCGCGAAGGAACATTTACAGGCGCTCTATGAATATAAGGGGCAGCGCGGCATTCAGCAAGCTCGCAAGCACATGGCTTGGTACGCAAAAGGCTTTAGCGGTGCGGGGGAGTTGCGAAGCCAGCTTTCTCGCGTGGAGTCTGTGGCGCAAGGGTTTGAATTAATTGATAGAACCATTGAGCAGTTATCGAAAAATTGGGTTCAAATTCCTGATTCTGCTAATAATTGCAATGTACACTGAGCAACGTCGGCAGAAGCGCCCCAGGATTTTAAAACCTCCGCAACGCTAGAAGGGGCGATCGCAGTTTGGCGAAAGCCCTCGCCTGTAAATTCGATCGCCAGAGGCGTGGCCGATCCGGCATCTGCGTTCCACAAATAGGCCGCACCGTAATTGCCAACTCTCACGATATTACTCACTTCGCCAGAATCACCTTGGGCGCGATAATACTGATTTAAGCGAGTCCGAACGGGATGTTCTAAGGGAACCAGCGCCTCATCGAGGGTTGGACAGTTGAGATTTTGTGCCAGAGTAGCCTTGCTGGGGAAAGAGGCGATCGCGATCGCTGCAACAATAAACCACAGTGCTTTCTTCATGGGGCTTTCTGCCAAATTCAGTAGGGAGATTTCATTAATCGGTGAGGGTTTCTGGGCATCAACTCAACCGACTCGCTAAACTCTCCATTCCTCAACCCAGGATAAACCAAAAAAAAGGTGGGTTAACTCCCACCTTCGCGTTATTTAGAAGAATGCGGGTTGATGGCGAATCAGGTTTAAGAACTCCTCGCGGGTTTTTTGATCCTCTTGGAAGACTCCCACCATTGCGCTTGTCACTGTCCAAGAACCCGGTTTTTGAACGCCGCGCATCACCATGCACATGTGGCTGGCTTCAACGACGACAGCGACGCCTTTGGGATCTAAGATTTCTTGAATAGCTTCTGCCACTTGGCGAGTCAGTCTTTCTTGGACTTGCAAGCGACGCGCATACATTTCCACAATACGAGCTAGCTTGCTTAAACCGACAACGCGTTCGTTGGGAATATACGCGACGTGGGCTTTACCCATAAAAGGAAGCATGTGGTGTTCGCACAAGCTAAATAAGCTGATGTCGCGCACCAGAACCATCTCATTATGGCCTTCGTCAAAAATGGCTCCATTCACCAGTTCTTCGAGAGATTGGTTGTAGCCGCTGGTGAGGAAACGCATCGCTTCCATCACGCGTTTGGGAGTTTTGATCAGTCCTTCACGTTCTGGATCTTCACCGACATCCAAGAGCATCGTGCGAACGGCTTCCATCATCTGCTCGTCGCTAATGTTTGCTTCAGTGGCTTTTTGGGTGGTGGAAGTCGAACGATCCGGACGAGTTGCAAGGCGGTTGTTCGCATCTTTTTCTTGAGCGCTATCGGAAAATCTAGAACCGTTTGAGGAAGCGATAGTCATAAATACAAAACTCAACTCAAAACTTAAAGGACACCAGCATTGGAGAGCAGGGTTAATTCTTCAACGACTGCGGATGCTGGTAATTGGGCTGCGTGCAAGATGGTCTGAGCCACGACTTCTGGCGTTAGCATGGCATTGCGGTTGAAGTCTGCCTGAACCGTGTTCGTATCCCAAATGGGAGTATTGACAGAACCCGGAGAGATGCAGATCGTGCGGATGCCGTGGCTGCGTTCTTCGGCGGCGAGAATTTTGGACAGCATCACTAAGCCCGCTTTGCTAACGCTGTAGGCTCCCCAGTTGGGGAAGGCATTTTGAGCAGCAATGGAGGCAACGTTAATGATGGTGCCACTGGCGCGATCGCGCATACTGGGAATGACTCCTTGGATGCACTGAAACACGCTGGTGAGGTTAATATCCAAAACGCTTTGCCAGTCAGCGAGGGACGTTTCCATTAGCATTCCGGTATAACCGATGCCTGCATTGTTGACCAAGATGTCAATCGGTCCAAATTCTGTGGCGATCGCGGCGATGCGATCTTTCACTTGACCGACTTCTGCCAAATCTAGGGGATAGGCTTTGGCTTCTACACCTAGCGCTTGGGCTTGGGCGACAACGGCTTCTAACTTAGAGGCGCTGCGGCTCACTAAGGCAAGGTGAATGCCAGCTTGAGCAAAGGCTAGGGCGGTAGCTTTGCCAATTCCACTACTTGCGCCTGTGATTAAGGCACGCTTGTCAGTTGCAAAAGTCATCTTTTATTCGCCATCTAACAATGCATTCTGTCTGGGAATACGCGAAACTAAGCGGCTCTGGATCGGATATCGTTCATAGGTCAGCTTGAACCCACAGGGGGGGGTTGCTATTGATTTCGTCGGGGATGAAATACTCTCCATCGCGTCTCCAGAGGCTATACGGGGCAAGTGCAGACAATGCTCGCTCGGAGTTAGAGGGCGATCGCACTCCCTGAAAATTTCCCTCCATTCAGGTCAGTAAGAGACTTGAACTGAGAAAATTGTGAACAAATGTTACTGAAATTATATCACTCCCCTCTCAGTCCTGGGATTTTATCTCAACCCAGATTGAGCTTTTTAGGCGGAAGCTTCCAGGAAAACACCGATATTGCGGAATTTCTGATAGCGCAATTCTCGGCGTTGCTCGCTGGTTAGGGTATCGAGTTGAGCCAGATTATCCAGTAAAGCTTGTTTGAGGGTAGCGGCAGCTTTCAGGGGTTCGCCATGAGCGCCGCCGATGGGTTCGGGGATGATTTGATCGAGAATGCCCAGGTTTTTTAAGTCCCAAGCGGTAATTTTCAAAGCTTCTGCGGCTTGGGGGGCTTTGGCTGAGTCTTTCCAGAGGATCGCGGCACAGGCTTCCGGGGTGGCAACCGTGTAAACAGCGTGTTCGAGCATCAAGAGGCGATCGCCCACGCCAATGCCCAAAGCGCCCCCCGAACCGCCTTCGCCAATCACCGTACAGAGGATCGGCACGTCAAAGCGGAACATCTCGCGCAAATTATAGGCGATCGCTTCCCCTTGACCTTGCTTTTCGGCTTCCACACCCGCCCACGCGCCGGGGGTGTCAATAAAAGTGATAATGGGCATTCCAAAGCGGTTGGCGTGTTCCATGAGGCGAATAGCTTTGCGGTATCCCCCAGGGGAAGCCATCCCAAAGTTACGCGCTACATTATCTTTGGTATCCCGTCCTTTTTGATGCCCTAGCACGACCACAGGACGCCCTGCAAGCCGCCCAACGCCCCCCACAAGGGCGGGATCGTCTGAGCCAGAGCGATCGCCATGTAGCTCAATCCACTCATCGCTAATCGCCTGCACGTAATCTAGCGTACTGGGGCGACGGGGATGGCGAGCCAGTTGCAGCCGTTGGGAAGGCGAAAGCCCGGTAAAAATTTCCTGGCGCAGTTGTACCGCCCGCGCTTCGAGTTGGCGAATCTGTTCGGAGACATCGACATCATTCTCTTCGGCGAGTTCGCGAATTTGTTTAATTCGCGCTTCTAACTCCACCAGGGGTTTTTCAAAGTCTAGAAGTAACGGTTTGCGCTCTTGAGTTGCCACGTTCTCTAAATCTGACCCGCTTTGTTAAAGTCCTTTAAAATCCTACCGTGCAGGCGTCGATTCAGAGATAAGAATTTAGTTATATTGGGAATCAGCTAACCTGAAACCCTCCATTCATCAATCTTTGGTCTGATGGTGACTTCACGTTCGACCTTAAGCGATACCTCATCACCCCTTATCTATCCCGACAGCGATCGTCAACCCATATCAGACTATACCCTTCAGTTTCGCTGGATTAGCGTCATTTACCATAACTTCGCCTGGTGGTTTGCTAGCAATCCTGATGTCTTCGTTGCTGGGGACTTGCTGTGGTATCCCGTAGAGGGCAATAATAAGCTGCGTCAGGCTCCCGATGTGATGGTAGCAATCGGGCGTCCCAAAGGCGATCGCGGTTCTTATCAACAGTGGCAGGAAAACGACATCGCGCCGCAAGTCGTGTTTGAGATTTTGTCCCCAGGAAACCGACTCAAGGAAATGGCCCGCAAGTTCTGGTTTTATAACGATTATGGTGTAGAGGAATACTACGTCTACGATCCAGATAAAAATGACCTTTCTGGATGGCTGCGGAATCAAGGAGAAGTGCCAGAACAAGCACGTCTCAACGTAATTGATGAAATGAATAGCTGGATCAGTCCCCGTTTGCAAATCCAATTTGAACTCAACGCGACAACCCTGACGCTCTATCGTCCCGACGGTTCGCCATTCCTCGATTACAATACCGTACAAGAACGCCTGCAACAGCTAGAACAGCAACTTCAACAAGTAGAACAGCGGGCGGAAACAGCCGAACAGCGGGCTAACCGTCTAGCAGATCGTTTGCGAGAGATGGGTATCAATCCCGACGAGTTAGCTTAGAGAGATTTTCACTCTCATGCAATCTTACTTTCAAGCCCCTCTCTCGCTGGAGAGGGGACGCTAAAGGAAACCTGAGCGATGATTTTCTCTTTGAGAAAAGGCTAAAACTAATTTAACCAATTTACCATTGCTTCTTGTGTGGGAAACTCAAGGGCTGCAAATTCTGCGAGTCGTTCTGGGGGTAAACTGCGGATTTGTTTTTCAACATCTAAAGAAACTCGTTCAAAGCGTTGAATCAGCCGTTCCAAGACTCCTGCTTCTACTTCCTGACGCTGTTCGCGTTGTTCTAGCCAAGTGCTAACCTCTGCTTCTGTGGCAAAATTAAATAAGCTTTCGCCTAACAACTCAATCTCAGCAATGGATAATCTGCTGATTCTCGCTTCAAGATTAGGTGAGAGATTGCTAAAGCGAGTTTTGATGAGGCGTAAAACAAGAAGCAATTCTCGCTCTAAACCCTGTTGTAAACCCTGTTGTAAACCCCGTTGTAAGCCTTGTTCGATTCCTTTTTCCA
>JAAHGE010000213.1 GCA_010672635.1 Desertifilum sp. SIO1I2
TGGAGCGGTAACTCGCGCCTGACGGGTCATATTAATACCATTAGTCAAAAAACTTTCCCCAGTGCTTTAGAACTGCTCAGAATTGATACCGGACGGAGTAAGATTCAGGCAATCGAGCGATCGCAACTCAGCGGTCGTTTAACCCTCGAGAATCGCCGCAATTTATTGAACAGCTATCGGGAAGTGAGAACGGTTCTAGAAAATGCCACTCAGCGATATCGCCAAATTCCGCGCGATGATGAGGAAGAGAGGCTCTATCAAGAGTTTAATCGCGTTTACCAGAATTGGCAAACAACGAGCGATCGCTTTCAGCAGCTCAACACAGACTTTGAGAATTTTGGCGAGATCAATCCATTTAGCGCTCAAGCTAATTTACTCGGACAAGAAAACCCCAGTCCTCAAGCAGTTGCCAGCGCCAGACAAGCTGGTCAACTTCTCGATGAAATGGTTGCCTATACTTTTCGCGAAAAAGAACCTACATTTCGCGCTTTGGAAGAAACCCTCGGTCGCCTAATTGCCTACAATCAACAACGCGCAGATATCGTCAATCAACAAGCCGACGATGATGTAAGCCGAACAACCTTTTGGGTGCTTCTGGGGATGTTAATTGGACCATTAACTGCAATTTTGTTTGGGTTATATTTTAGCGCCACCATTGCGCGTCCGTTGGGTAAAAAGATTGTCAGTGTTGTTGAAGTTGCTGAAAATATTTCCTCCGGCGATTTAACGCGCCAAGTACCTGTAACTGACTCCCAGGACGAAATTGGCAAACTGATGATGGCTTTTTATCACATGACTCAAAGCCTGAATTCCCTGATTCGCCAAGTCCAACAATCGGGAATTCAAATTACCACCTCTACCACCCAAATAGCGGCCAGCGGCAAAGAACTAGAAGCCGCTATTACCGAACAAGTAGCTTCCACTAACCAAGTCGTGGCAACGGCTCGCGAAATTGCCACCAATTCCGAACAACTCGCGCAAACAATGGATGAAGTGACGGCTTTATCGCAATCAACCGCTGGTGCGGCTACTAACGGTCAACAAGACTTAATTCGGATGCAAAATACCATGCGACAACTGGTAGAAGCAACTGGATCGATTTCTAATAAATTGGGCGTTATTAGCGAAAAAGCAAATAATATTAACAGCATTGTCACTACCATTACCAAGGTTGCCGATCAGACCAATTTACTGTCTTTAAATGCGGCAATTGAAGCCGAAAAAGCCAGAGAATATGGTTTGGGATTTGCCGTAGTTGCTAGAGAAATTCGCCGCCTTGCCGATCAAACGGCTGTCGCCACTTTAGATATTGAAAGTATGGTCAAAGAAATGCAATCAGCCGTTTCTACAGGCGTCATGGAAATGGATAAATTTACGAAAGAAGTTGGACGCGGCGTTGAAGATGTGGGTTCAATTGGTCAGCAACTCGGACAAATTATTGAACAAGTGCAATCGCTCAATCCTCGTTTTGCTTCTGTCAACGAAGGGATGGAAGCTCAATCTTTAGGCGCGCAACAAATTAGCGATGCGATGCTGCAACTGAGGGAAGCCTCGGTACAAACCGCAGAGGCATTGCGCGAAACCAATCGAGCGATCGATCAACTCAACGATGCAGCCCAAAAATTGCGTTTAGAAACCAGTCGCTTTAAGGTTAATTAACCCATGTCTGAAGATTGCTGGCAACAAATCGGCGTTCAAGGCGATCGCAGTTGTCCCCAGCTCGACATCTACACCCATTGTCGCAACTGTCCAGTTTACACCAGCGCCGGACGAGCCTTACTCGAACGCGAAGTTCCCGCAGATTACCTCGCAGAAAGAACCGAACTGCTGACTCAAGTCAAACTCGAAGAAGCCGTCGATAGCCTCTCGTTGTGTATTTTCCGCCTAGGGGGAGAATGGTTAGCCTTAAACAGCCAATACCTCGTCGAAGTCACCGAACCCGTTGGCGTTCACAGCCTTCCCCATCGCAGTAATACTATTTTGTTGGGAATTACCAGCATTCGCGGCGAGATTTTAATGTGTATTTCCCTCAAAGACCTGTTAGGGATTACCTCTGATGCTTCTACCCCAGCCTATAGCCCCATTGTCTACCATCGCATGGTCGTCATTGCCCAATCTCATCATCGCTGGGTGTTTAGCGTCGATGAAATGTCCGGAATTTTCCGCATTCCCAGCGCCACCTGGCAACCCCCCCCTAGCACCCTCTCGAAAGCAACCCGCACCTACACCAAGGCGATCGTTAACTGGCAAAATAAAAGCGTTAGCTGTCTCGATGATGAGTTACTGTTTTATACGCTAGACCATCAAGTTTTGACCTAACTCGCCGCGATCCTCACCTCCCCTCCTCCTTTTCCATGACGCACCCAGACTTGAGCGGTTTTTCCATGTTGGACTTATTCCGCATGGAGATTGAAGCGCAAACCGCCATTCTTAACGAGAATCTAGTCGTACTCGAAGAGAGGCTAAACGCTTCCGAGAGCGCGATCGCCCCCCCGATGTCTCTTTTAGAATTATTAATGCGGGCGGCTCATTCAATCAAAGGCGCGGCGCGTATCGTTCAAGTCGAACAGGCGGTGCAAGTTGCCCACTGTATGGAAGATTACTTTGTGGCAGCTCAACAACAAACCTTGCAACTCGACTCCCAACATATTGATACCCTGCTCCAAGGTGTAGACCTACTCCAGCGGATCGCCCAAAATTGCGGCGACGCTCCTGGCGAAGCGAAACCTTTACCCGATCGAACCGCTGTTGAAGCCTTTACCCGCGCGATTACCACCCTCTTAGACCAAACGCCAGATTCCCCCGTAGCTGCCCCTACAGTCAACCTGAGTGCCGAAACCATCCCCCCTGCCACCCTGCCCGTTCTGGAGGCTTCACCGCCCGCTCAGGAGCCGGACCCCCCCCCTGCGGCTGACCCCCCCAAGGAGGCGAAGAGCGATCGCGGCGTGCGCGTCAGTCGAGAAAACCTCAACCAACTGATGGGACTAGCGGGGGAATCCCTAGTCGAAGCCAATTGGCTATTTCCCTTTATTGAAGCGCTTCAGCAAATCAAAACCCGCCAGGGCAACCTAGCCAAAGCCGCCGAATCTCTCTCCGTGCGCGCCCCCACCCAGGCTTTATCCCTCGAACAACTCGCTCCCTATCAAGTCCGCCTAGAAGCCTTGCGCCAGCAAGCCAATGAGTGCTATCGCTTGCTCTCGGAGTCGGTGAGCAACCTAGAACTGTACGTGCGACGCTCAACCAACCTATCCGATCGCCTCTACCGAGAAGCGATCGCCACTCAAATGCGACCCTTTGCAGACGGCGTTGAGGGACTGCCTCGCGTCATGCGCGATCTCGTCAAACGACTGGGAAAACAAGTCAAGTTCGAGATTGTCGGCAAGTCTACCCAAGTAGACCGAGATATTTTAGAACGCTTAGAAGTCCCTATCGTCCACTTGCTGAGAAATGCGGTCGATCATGGTATTGAATTACCCCAAGAACGCCTGGAGGCGGGCAAATCTGCGGAAGGCACCATTCGCCTAGAAGCCACCCACCAAGCCGGAATGCTGTGGATCACCGTATCGGATGATGGACGCGGCATTGACTTAGCCGATTTGCGAGAAAGCGTGACGCACAAGGGTTTAGTCAGCGCTGAGATGGCGGCGCGGCTCACAGAAGCCGAACTGATGGAGTTCTTATTTTTACCCGGATTTTCGACGGCCTCCTCGGTGACAGAAATTTCGGGGCGCGGCGTGGGTTTAGATATCGTCCGCAACATTGTCCAAGAAGTGGGGGGCGTTTTACGGGCCCGTTCTCAAAAAGGCGCGGGGATGACGTTTTATTTGCAACTCCCTCTCACCCTATCGGTGGTGCGGACGCTGCTGGTGGAAATTCGTCAGGAGGTCTATGCGTTTTCGCTAACGCGGATCGAACAGGCGGTTAGAAAGGAGCGATCGCAAATTTCGCGGGTTGAAAATCGCCTCTTTTTCCAACATGAAGGCGAAAACATTGGCTTAGTCGGCGCTTCTCAGATTTTAGGTTACAGCAAATCCAGTGCTTGGGCGCAGCAACCCATGCTTTCGATCGTGGTAATTAGCGATACCCAAACGGTTAGTGCTGCCCCTCGAAGTCTGCTGCAACCCAGTCAAACTCAGCGCTACGGCGTTGTGGTCGATCGCTTTTTGGGGGTGAAGGATTTGGTGGTTCGTCCCCTCGATCCGCGCTTGGGAAAGGTTCAGGATGTCAGTGCGGCGGCGCTACTCGAAGATAGCTCTTTGGTGCTAATTCTCGATATTGAGGATTTGGTTCGCTCCATTGACAAGTTTTTGAGCGACGAACAACTCGCCCAACCAGATACCCTAGAAGAGCTAGAAATACTCAAGCCGCCGTTGAAGGTGTTAGTGGTTGATGATTCGATTACCGTGCGAGAGGTGGAGCGAAAATTACTCGAAAATCGCGGCTACCAAGTGCAAGTGGCAGTCAATGGGATGGATGCGTGGAATGCAGTCCGAACGGAGCGCTTCGATTTGGTGATTACGGATGTCGATATGCCCCGTTTGAATGGGATTGAACTCATCAGCCTCATGAAGCAAAGTCCAAAGCTAAAATCCCTCCCTGTGATAGTGGTTTCTTACAAAGATCGAGAGGAAGATTATCTTAAAGGACTTGATGTTGGGGCAAATTACTACTTAACTAAGAGTAGCTTTCAAGACGATACTCTGTTGAGGGCGGTAATTGACTTAATCGGAGAGCCTTGAAGGGGGATGGCTGGCTAGAGGTCATGGATTAAAGAAAACACATGCTACGAATTGCGATCGTCAATGATACGCTGATAGCGACTGAGGCTCTACGACGCGTTATCAAATCTGTGCCAGATTATGAGATTGCTTGGACTGCAACTAATGGGGTCCAAGCAGTTGCTCAATGCTTGCAGGATACGCCAGATTTGGTCTTGATGGATCTCTATATGCCGGAAATGGATGGCGTAGAAGCAACCCGTCAAATCATGCGCCATTCTCCCTGTGCCATCTTGATTGTCACCGCCACTGTTGAAGGACATACCTCAATGGTCTTCAATGCAATGGGTTACGGAGCGCTGGATGTGGTGAGTACCCCCATTTTGGGTTTTGATGGCTATACTCAAGGCAGCCAGGACTTACTGAGCAAAATTGCCACAATGGGTAAGCTGATTGGTAAATCTTCCAATGGGCTTTCCTCAGCGATGGGTTCGGTGCGATCTTCCCCGATTTCGCGCCAATGCCCGTATCTAATCGGTATTGGTGCATCGACTGGGGGACCCCAAGCTTTGGCCACCATTTTGTCTCAACTCGATCCAGACTTTGCCGCCGCGATCGCCATCGTCCAACATGTAGATGTGCGTTTTGCACCCGGACTGGTAGAATGGCTGGATCGACAAACCCCTTTATCGGTGGAACTTGCGATCGCCGGATCTCAGCCCCAAGTCGGTAAAGTTTTGGTTGCTGCCAGTAACGACCATCTGATTGTGACGCCCCAAAGGCAATTTGCTTATACGAAAGAACCTCGCGACTATGCTTATCGCCCTTCGGTCGATGTTTTCTTTACAAGCCTTGCTCAAAACTGGCCGGGAAAAGGAGTCGGCGTTCTGCTCACCGGGATGGGAAGAGATGGGGGCCAAGGGTTAAATCTCCTAAAGCAGGCAGGTTGGCATACTATTGCTCAAAATCGCCAGACTTGCGTGGTTTACGGTATGCCCAAAACCGCGATTGAATTAGGGGCCGCTTGTGAGATCTTACCAATTGCCGACATTGCTAGCGCGATCGCGAACAGGTTACAACTACATACAAAGCGCTAGCCCATCAAAATCAGTCTAAGGTCATTGGTTATTTTGTCTCTAGAAGTGCTATGAGGTTTTTAAATGAATGGCTCGACCTTAAACCTAGGGACAGAATGGTCGGATAGGTCGCTGGTTTTTCTAAGATTGACCTAGAATCTCATGCGCGATTCAGTACGTCCTCAAGCACATCAAGTGCTTTTACCGTTGAAGAAACCTCCGATTTCGGTATTATTGATTGACGATCAACCGACTGTTGGCGAAGCAGTCCGTCGGATGTTGGCGTCGGAAGAGGACATTTGTTTTCATTACTGTAGCGACCCGATCGAAGCTTTTCAACTCGCTAGCGAAACTAGCCCCACCGTCATCTTGCAGGATTTGGTCATGCCGGATATTGACGGGTTGCTGTTGCTGCGCTTTTTCCGCGCCAACGCAGCAACGCGGAAAATTCCGATGATTGTTCTTTCGGTGAAGGAGGAACCCGAACTTAAAGCCAAAGCCTTTGAGGCCGGTGCGAATGATTACCTGGTTAAACTCCCCGATGCGGTAGAATTAATCGCCCGCATTCGCTATCACTCCGAAGCCTATATTAGTCGCCTGCAACGGGATGAAGCCTACTTAGCCATTCAAGAAAGCGAACAGCGCTTGCGAACGGTGTTAGAAAATATGCCCGTGATGATGATGGCGTTTGATGCTGAGGGGAACGTGATTGTCTGGAACCGCGAATGCGAACGCGTCACCGGATATGCCTCTTCTGAAATTGTCGGGAAACACCACTTAAAGGAATTGCTGGAACGCGGAAACCCAATTTCCGAACATTTCCAGGTGAAAGAACTGACGACCCTAGGGTGGGAAGCTGTTCAAAGTTTGCCTCAGTTTATCCCCACTGCCTCGGAATGGGAAGTCCCGTGCAAAGACGGCGGATCGCGCATTATTGCCTGGTCTAATATTAGCGATCGCTTTCAAGTTCCCGGTTGGGCAGGTTGGGGAATTGGCATTGATATTACAGAACGCAAAAAAGCTGAAATCTCCCTAGAACGCGAGTATCAACAACTGCGCCAAATTATTCGCAATGCTCCCACAGCAATGGCATTATTTGATACTGAAATGCGCTACCTTGCCTATAGCAATCAATGGGCAATTAGCCTCAAAATAGAAGGGAAAGAAATTTTTAATCGCTGTCATTATGACGTAGTTCCCGACATCAAGGAAGAGTGGAAAATCGTTCACCAAAAAGCTTTACAAGGCGAATTCATTACTCAATCTGAAGATCGCTGGTACCGCGCCGATGGCTCCATTCATTACTCGCGATGGGCCGTGCAACCCTGGTATACCCCAGAAGGCAAAATTGGAGGCGTAGTCATCGTTGATAATCGCATTGATGAATTAGTTGAAGCCCGCGAATCTGCCCTAGCAGCAGTCCGAATTAAATCTCAGTTCCTCGCCAACATGAGCCATGAAATCCGCACGCCTATGAATGGAGTTTTGGGCATGGCAGAGTTACTTTTACAGACAGAATTGGAAACCAAACCCAAAGAATACGCTCAAACTATTCGCTTGAGTGCCGAACATTTACTCAATATTATTAATGATATTTTAGATTTCTCTAAGCTAGAAGCGGGAGAAATGCATTTAGAACAAGTCAACTTTGACTTACATCAATGTATCGAAGAAGTCTTTGGTTTGCTAGCCTCTCAGGTAGAAGCTAAAGGCTTGCAGTTATCGCATCATCTCGATCGCAAAGTTCCGCAACTCCTCCAAGGCGATCCGGGTAGATTGCGGCAAATTCTCCTCAATTTAGTCGGCAATGCGATTAAATTTACCCATCAAGGCTCAGTTCAACTTAGAACAGAATTAAAAGCCGAAACAGACTCGACCGTCACCGTCTATTTTTCTGTAATTGATACCGGAATTGGCATTGCA
>JAAHGE010000214.1 GCA_010672635.1 Desertifilum sp. SIO1I2
TTTTTGACGATGAGGCGATCGCACAGGAAGCTCTCTCGCTGGGTGAGGTTGACACCCCATCAACAGACTTAGACTTAGAATTTGCAGAGACAGACGAGTTAGCAATCTCTGGGTTAGCGCGATCGCAAGACTTAGAAGAACCAGAGGTAGAATTCAATCTGGCTTCTGTAGAGGCTGCAAACGAACTCAATTCAGAAGAGGATGCAGACTTATTCGATCTAGAGTCAGACGCCTTAGAAGCGGAGAGTTTAACCGAAGATCTATTTGCAGCAGAGATAGAAACAGTAGAGGCGATCGCACCTGTCACTGAAACTGAAGACGCTAGCGATCTTGATGATTTGTTTGGTAGCTCTGAAGGCGAAACAGACTTAGATACTCGCCTCACTGAATTATCAGATACTTCTTCAGAAGTGCTGGAGTCCGATAGCTTCTTAGATTTTGAAGGTTCTACCGATACCGCAGATACAGCGTTGTTTAATGTCGCTGAGGCTGAAACAGCTCTCAGTGAAGACGATAACCTCTTAGCATTTGAGCTAGAAGCCAGCGAAGAGACGGCTGAAGAATCTGAAAGTCTTTTTGGCTTAGAATCCTCCTCAGAAGGCGAGAGTTTCCTAGACTTCGGAGAAAGCCAGACAGAGGAAGCTGGGGTTCTAGATTTCGAGGCGTCAGGCTCAGAAGGCGAAAGTTTCCTAGACTTTGGAGCAACCCAAACAGAGGAACAACCCGAAAGCCTGCTTGACTTTGGAACTTCAGCCTCAGAAGACGAGAGTTTCCTAGATTTAGGGGAAAGCCAAATAGAGGAACAACCCGAAAGCCTGCTTGACTTTGAAGCCTCAGCCTCAGAAGACGAGAGTTTCCTAGATTTAGGGGAAAGCCAAATAGAGGAACAACCCGAAAGCCTGCTTGACTTTGAAGCCTCAGCCTCAGAAGGCGAAAGTTTCCTAGACTTCGGAGAAAGTCAGACAGAGGAAGCTGGGGTTCTAGATTTCGAGGCGTCAGGCTCAGAAGGCGAAAGTTTCCTAGACTTTGGAGCAACCCAAACAGAGGAACAACCCGAAAGCCTGCTTGACTTTGGAACCTCAGCCTCAGAAGACGAGAGTTTCCTAGACTTCGGAGAGAGTCAGACAGAGGAAGCTGGGGTTCTAGATTTCGAGGCGTCAGGCTCAGAAGGCGAAAGTTTCCTAGATTTAGGGGAAAGCCAAACAGAGGAACAACCCGAAAGCCTGCTTGACTTTGGAACTTCAGCCTCAGAAGGCGAGAGTTTCCTAGACTTCGGAGAAAGCCAGACAGAAAAAGCTGGGGTTCTAGATTTCGAGGCGTCAGGCTCAGAAGGCGAGAGTTTCCTAGACTTTGGAGCAACCCAAACAGAGGAACAACCCGAAAGCCTGCTTGACTTTGGAACCTCAGCCTCAGAAGACGAGAGTTTCCTAGACTTCGGAGAGAGTCAGACAGAAAAAGCTGGGGTTCTAGATTTCGAGGCGTCAGGCTCAGAAGGCGAAAGTTTCCTAGACTTTGGAGAGAGTCAGACAGAAGAAGCTGCGATTC
The DNA here is from genome assembly GCA_010672635.1 of Desertifilum sp. SIO1I2. GTDB lineage: Bacteria > Cyanobacteriota > Cyanobacteriia > Cyanobacteriales > Desertifilaceae > Desertifilum. The sequence continues at coordinate 1,546 of JAAHGE010000214.1, forward strand.
TAGATTTCGAGGCGTCAGAAGCTGAAATACTTGAGGTTGAAGAAACACCATCCTTCTTAGAAGCAGATGAATCATTTGGCATAGATCTCGGTTCCGCTGAAGCTAGCAATAGCAATAGCTTAGATGATTTTGCCTTCGCTGAGACTGAAGCAGCGACTTCAGAGGAATCTGAAGGCTTCGATGGATTCGAGACAGATGAAAGTTTGCTGTTAGACTTTGAGCAAACTGACGTTGCGTTCCCGGAATCTTCAGAAGACCTAAACTTAGTTGAAACAACTGACGAGTCAGCAGAATCCTCTGACGACTTACTGGGTTTTGACTTTGCGTTTGGGTTAGACGAATCGGATGAAGCCTTGGATTTGGGGTTAACTGAGGCAGAAGAAACCGAAACTAGCGACAGTTTCTTAGATTTTGCCGATGAAGCCGAAGCGATCGCAGAATCTGACTCAGATTTCCTCAACCTCGACGAAACCGAAGAAACCACCGATCTCTCCTGGCTCAACGACATTACCGCCGAGATCGACGACGAACTACCAGTTAGCGCCGCACGTTCTCTAGATTTTGACAGTACCTTTATCCAAAACGAGTTTGCTCAAGATACAGGTACAGTAGACTTAGACGCGCTAGAAGCATTCCTAGGCGATGCTGACCTCAAAGCTGCGCCAACGGCTAGCGATTTACAGGTTTTTGACGAATTAGAAGCCTTTCTAGAGCAACCAGTCACCCTGGGGTCAGAATTGGGCGATCGCACTGCCTCAGAATTAATCCAAGCCGCAGCGATTGAAACCCAAACCTCAGACAACCTCTTAGACGACAGTGAATTTGACGATTTAGTCGCACTCCTAGAAGACGCAGACAAATCCCTCGGTGGACCCCCCACCATGACGGCGCGGCACCCCGGAATGACCCCCCCTCGTCGTCCCAACCGCATCGAGCAGAATATGCGGGTTCCAGTCAAGCAGCTCGACAATCTGAGCAACCTAGTAGGGGAACTCGTCGTTAACCGCAATAGCTTAGAGCAAGATCAAGAACGCCTGCGCCAGTGTTTAGATAATCTTCTCTATCAAGTGCAACAACTCTCCGACGTTGGAGCGCGGATGCGCGACTTGTACGAGCGCAGCTTGCTAGAATCAGCCTTGCTGTCTTCGCGGATGAGCAATCGATTCTCCAATCCCACCAACGACTCCGAGCCAGCCAACCATGCGACAGGCGTGAAGTGGGAACGGGAAGAAATGGACTTGTTCACCCCCTTCCACACCCTCTCGCAAGAAATGATCGAGTTAATTGTCCGGGTGCGAGAGTCCTCCTCTGACATCGAATTTATTGTTGATGAGACGGATCAAGTCACGCGTCAATTCCGACAAATTACCACCCAACTCCAAGAAGGCTTGACTCGCGCTCGAATGGTACCATTTGCTCAAACGGCTGACCGCTTGCCCGGTGCGGTACGGCGGATTGCAATGGATCTCAAAAAGCAAGCCGAAATCTTGATTGAAGGTCGCGAAACCCTGATCGATAAGATGATCCAAGAGCAACTCTTCGATCCGATGACGCACCTGATTAACAATGCGATGACCCACGGGATTGAAACGCCAGAGGAGCGTATGCGAGCCGGAAAATCACCCGTCGGTAAAATCATGGTGCGGGCGTTCCACCAAGGCAACCAAACCGTCATTTCCGTTTCGGATGATGGAGCCGGAATCAACCCGGAACGGGTCAAAATGAAAGCTTTAGAAAAGCGCCTGATTACCCCAGAAGAAGCCAAAGCCATGACCCGCTTGGATATCTACGATCTGTTATTCCGACCGGGATTTAGTACCAAAGATCAAGCCGATAGCTTTTCTGGGCGAGGCGTTGGCATGGATGTCGTGCGAACCAGCTTGCGCGACATTCGCGGCGTCATTAACACCGATTCCACCTTGGGTAAGGGAACCACCTTTACCATTCGCTTACCGCTAACGCTATCGATTTCTAAAGCACTGTGCTGTATTTCGTCCCGCGCTCGCATTGCCTTCCCAATGGATGGGGTGGAAGATATGCTAGATGTCCCCAAAGATCGGATTCAAACCAATAATGAAGGACAATCCTGCTTCCTCTGGCGCGATACCCTCCTACCTTTCCAACCGCTAGCGGAGTTACTGCAATACAATCGTCAAATCAGTCGCGGTAGCGTTTACGGCGGCCACCAGGAGGACGATATTATCTCAATTGTGGTTCTTCGCAGTGCCGGCCAATATATTGCGCTTCAGGTGGATCAGGTATTGGGCGAACAGGAAATTGTAATTAAGCAATTAGAAGGGCCCGTGCCTAAGCCAGTCGGAATTGCAGGGGCGACGGTTCTGGGGGATGGTCGGATTATGCCGATCGCAGATGTCCTAGAATTAATTGACCTCTCAATGGGTCGGGCACGTCGCGAAACGAATACCCTTTGGGAGACTGAAAGTGCTGCCACGCTGCCAGAGACAATACCGACGAAGGTTGAACCGACAGTGTTAATTGTCGATGATTCCATTACAGTTCGCGAACTGCTCTCCATGACCTTCAATAAGGCAGGCTATCGGGTGGAACAAGCGCGGGATGGTCAAGATGCTTGGGAAAAACTTCGTTCTGGACTGCCTTGCGATATTGTTTTCTGCGATATTGAAATGCCGAGAATGGATGGCTTGGAGTTGCTCTCGCGCCTGCAAAAGGATTCGGCGCTGAAACAGTTACCCGTCGCCATGCTAACGTCGCGGGGTGCAGAACGCCACCGACAAACTGCCGCGAGCTTAGGAGCTAAAGGATATTTCACCAAGCCGTATCTTGAGGAGGCGCTTTTAGAAGCGGCAAGTCGAATGCTCAAAGGTGAAGTTTTAGTCACCGCAAAAGGGGGAAGCTAGAACCCAAGAGGGTGGGGGGGAAGAAAGTACCCAGTTCCGAATTCCGTAGCTTGCTTCCGCGTAGCGGTATTCCGAGTGGGGAAGAGGATGGGGGGATGGGGCAAAAGAGTGCTGTTGCGCGGTTCTGGGTGCGTAGCAGTGGGCTGAGTAGGAAAAAGAGTGTGGAGTTATTATAAAATTCCTCTTCTTCGCCAACCCCTAACTCCCAACTCCTAACCCCCTTCTTCGCCAACCCCTAACTCCCAACTCCCTTCTTTCCCCAACTCCCAACTCCCTTCCTTCACTCTTGGCGTAAGGGGATGGTAATGATAAAGCTTGCGCCTTGCTCTAGTTGAGATTCGCAACGCAGGGTGCCTTTGTGTCTTTCGGTGATAATTTGATAGCTAATGGACATGCCTAACCCGGTTCCTTTACCGAGGGGTTTGGTGGTAAAGAAGGGATCGAACAAACGTTGCTGCACGGTTTCAGGAATACCGGGGCCGTTATCTTGAATACAGATTTGCACTTGCTGTTCGTTCAACAATTGGGTAGAAATGGTGACTTGGCTGGGGTGTTGCTGACATTCTAGGAGCGATCGCGCTCGGTCTCGTTCTTCAAGGGCATCGAGCGCATTGCTGATAATATTCATCAGCACTTGATTGAGTTCCCCAGGATAGCACTCCACTAAGGGAAGATTGCCATACTCTTTAATCATTTGGATAATGGGGCGGTCGGACTTGGCTTTGAGGCGATTTTGGAGAATCATTAGGGTACTCTCAATTCCCTCATGAATATCCACAGCTTTCATCGCCGCCTCATCCATGCGAGAAAAGTTGCGTAACGAGTGAACAATTTGCTTAATACGCTCTGCACCGACTTTCATTGAAGATAGCAACTGGGGTAAATCTTCAAGAATAAATTCGAGATCCATCGCCTCGGCTTCTGCTTCAACTTCTGGCACGGGTTGAGGATAGTATTTTTGATACAACATCAATAGGGAAATTAAACTTTCGGTGTACTCATTGGCGTGAATCAGATTGCCATAAATAAAGTTAACAGGGTTGTTAATTTCATGAGCTACTCCGGCTACCAATTGTCCTAAAGAAGACATTTTCTCGCTTTGGACTAATTGGGTTTGGGTGCGTTGTAATTCCCAAAGAAGTTCTTCAAGTTCTTTGGCTCTTGCTTGCGTTTGTTGGTAGAGTTGAGCTTGGTTGAGGGCGATCTCTAACTGCGCCATTACTGAGTTGAGTAATTCGATTTCCTGCTCTAACCAAGGACGCACATCTTGGCTGCACGAACAGGATAAAATCCCAATTTTGCCTGACTCAAACGTTCTGGGCAAAACTAACATGGAGGTGATATTTAAAGACTGCAAGGTAGCTTGCGAAGCGGGATCGTTAATTTGGCGAGCATCATCGATTCGCACAATCTCTAAGTTTACTAAATTTTTAGCAAAGGCGCTGAAGATGGAACTGGGGTAACGTCCGATCCGCGAAGGAAGTTTGCCTAAATGAGACTCTTTAATGACTTCTAAATACGATTCATCTGGGTCGCAATTAAACCAAGAAAAACTACAGCGATCGATGTTTAGAAAATGCTGGATTTCTGCTACTGCTATTTCAAGAATCTTCTCAAAATCTAGGGAACTGCGAATTTGATTGGTCAGCGAATTTACGAGTTTTTCTCGTTCGGCTTGTTCTTTTAATTGTTGTTCGATTAATTTCGGTTCTGTAATATCTCTAATAATGCCTTGAACTCCAATAATATGACCTTGTGAATTTCGTTTAGGCGAGGAATTAACTGTCATCCATCGCCAGCTTCCATCCCGATACTGGGTGCGAAAAACTTGACCGGAACCCTTTTGTCCTGATGCGACTTGAGCTACAAATAGATTCACTGAATCTATATCATCGGGATGAACTAGGGGAGTAAAAGATTTACCAATAAATTCCTCTGGATGATAGCCTGAAAGATCGAAAAATTTAGGAGAGAGGTAGGTGAAAATCCCCTCTAGATCGTGGGAATAAATTAAATCATTAGCATTTTCAACAAATTGACGAAACTTTGTCTCGCTCTCGCGCAATGCAGCTTCCGAGCTTTTTCGATCGGTAATATCTTCAATGATTGCAAGGAGATATTGCGGGGTGCCTTCAGCATCTAAAACAGCCGTTTTTGTGGTGTGAAAAATGCGATTTTCTCCCGATTTACTTTGGACTATTTCTTCAGGAATATCAATGAGAGCGTGCTGTTCGAGAACTTCCCGATCTTTTTGAATAAATCCATCAGCTTGCTCGGGTGGAAATAAATCGTAATCGTTTTTACCCAGTACCTCTTCCGCTTTGCTTCCTAAAATTGCTTCAGCCGCAGGGTTCCAAAGGACAAAACGCAGCTCCTTCGCTTCTTTGGCGACAACGGGTACGGGTAGAGTTTGAAGAATGGATTCGAGAAAATTCTGAGTATTTTGCAACTGAGCTTCGGCGAGGGTGCGATCGCGCAGAGCATTTTGTTGGGCGGTAATATTGCTAATACTGCCCAGCATCCGGTAAGCTCGTCCTTGCTCGTCCGTTAATACCGCCCCCCGGTCTTGTAAATCTATATACACCCCGGTTTGACTGCGCCAACGATATTGAATCTCATAAGCGCTACCCGTTTCTAAGGAGTGCTGAACCTGCAAAAGCACCCTTTGGCGGTCTTCCGGATGGATAAACTCAGCCCATCCCTCCACCCCAATATCGGTAAACCGAGACAAATCGTAGCCTGTAATCTCTTTAACAGCACCCGCCCATTGGGTTTTACCCGTAACCGCATCGTAATCATAGATCGCTTGTCCGGTCAGTTCCACCACCTGACGAAAGCGTTCTTCACTTTGTTGAAGAGCCGCTTCAGACGCTTTCCGTTCAGTGATATCTCGACCAATCGCATAAAATTGATTTTCTTCCACATAGGCTAAAGCCCGCCAGGATAGCCAGCGATAGGAGCCATCTCGACACCGATAGCGGTTTTCAAACTGAGTCACATGATGACCGTTGGCGAGGGATTGAGCCGCTAAAAGCGTGGCTTCGCGATCGTCAGGATGAACAAATGTCAGAAAGGGCTGCTGTTTCAGTTCCGTTTCCGTATAACCGAACAAATTCATCCAGGCGGGGTTAATGTGCTTAAAGTAGCCATCAAACCCCCCAACCCCCAGTAAATCAATGCTGCTGGTAAAGAAACGATTGGCTATGGGTGAAGTTTCCCATAGGGGAGAATGCACTTTCGTGCGATCGCCTTCCCCAGTTGCGGCGATATTCAAAGCG
>JAAHGE010000215.1 GCA_010672635.1 Desertifilum sp. SIO1I2
AATAAATTCCACCTTTTCTCAAGAGGAATCAGTAGTCTTTTGTCAAGGCTGGTGGTAGCGATGCTTCTTTAAAGCTTTTTCAGATAAGGCTTTCAAGATTATTACAAAAGATGTGAGTAATGCATAGCTTTTTAAGAGGGATTTAGGGGGATCGTGCCGGATCTCGTCCAATCAAAAAACGCTATATATTAACTAACCGACTTATCCTAAAAATCAGTCTCAAGGACCAAAATATTTAACCTTATTTCTTCTAAAAATAAAGGGACGAATTGAGTTGGCGAACCAATCCGACTCATTAGAAATCAACCTTTAAAATCGCGATGACAATCTCACCAATAAAACCCCAAATCTCCGATCTAAGCGCACGCAGCAATTGGGCAACTATTGAAAATACTCCCTTAGTACCGGACGAACTGAATAAAATTAATGCTTACTGGCGGGCTGCTAATTATTTATCTGTGGGACAAATCTATTTATTAGATAATCCGTTACTCAAAGAACCCCTAAAACTCGAACACATCAAACCCAGATTGCTCGGTCATTGGGGAACGACACCGGGTTTAAACTTTATTTACGTTCATCTCAACCGCGTCATTAAACGAGATGACCTGGATATGATTTATATTGCAGGGCCAGGTCATGGTGGACCGGCTTTGGTGGCCAATGTTTACTTAGAGGGAACCTATAGCGAGTATTATCCCAATATTAGCCAGGATGAGGCGGGTATGAAGGCCTTGTTTAAACAATTCTCCTTCCCCGGCGGCATTCCTAGCCATGTGGCCCCAGAAACTCCCGGTTCCATCCACGAAGGCGGCGAACTGGGTTATGCGCTGTCTCACGCCTATGGCGCGGCGTTTGATAACCCCGATCTGATTGTCGCTTGCGTGGTGGGCGATGGGGAAGCCGAAACCGGAGCATTAGCCACTGCTTGGCACTCTAACAAATTTCTCAACCCGATCGGCGATGGGGCTGTTTTGCCGATTTTGCACCTGAATGGATATAAAATTGCTAACCCTACAATTTTGGCGCGTTTAACTCAGCATGAGTTAGAAAGCCTGTTTATTGGCTATGGCTATAAACCCTATTTTGTGGAAGGGTCAGATCCAGAAACTCTACATCAGTATATGGCGGCGACGGTGGATCGGGCGATCGCAGATATCCATTCCATCCAGCAACAAGCGCGTACCCAGGGGTTGCAAGGTAGACCCTGTTGGCCGATGATTATATTGCGATCGCCCAAAGGATGGACGGGACCTGCGGAAGTGGATGGAAAGAAAACAGAAGGCTATTGGCGATCGCACCAAGTCCCTTTTTCCAATATGGCAAATAACCCCAACCATATCGCGCTCTTGGAAAACTGGATGAAGGGTTATAAACCTGAAGAACTCTTTGATGAGAACGGTACGCTGATTTCCGAACTCGCAGAAATGGCCCCTAAAGGTCATCGTCGCATGGGCGATAACCCCCACGCCAACGGCGGTTTATTACTCAAAGCCTTAAAAATGCCTTCTTTCCAAAACTATGCGGTTGAAGTACCCGAACCCGGAACCACGATCGCCCAAGCGACAAAGGTGATGGGTGAATTCCTGCGCGATATCATTAAACTCAATGGGCGTAACTTTCGCTTATTTGGGCCGGATGAAACCGCCTCTAACCGCCTAAGTGCCGTGTTTGAAGAGAGCGATCGCACCTGGCTAGCCCAAATGTATCCCGACGACGATCATCTGTCTACCGACGGTCGAGTCATGGAAGTCTTAAGCGAACATACTTGTCAAGGATGGTTAGAAGGATACTTGCTAACGGGTCGTCACGGTTTATTCTCTTGTTACGAAGCCTTTATCCACATCATCGACTCAATGTTTAACCAGCACGCCAAATGGTTAAAGACAAGCAACGATATCATCTGGCGGCGTCCCATTGCTTCCTTAACCTACCTGCTAACGTCCCATGTCTGGCGACAAGATCATAACGGATTTTCTCACCAAGATCCCGGCTTTATTGACCATGTTGCGAACAAAAAAGCCGAAGTCATCCGCGTCTACTTACCCCCAGATGCCAATACCTTACTCTCCGTTACCGATCATTGTTTGCGGAGTTGCCAATATGTCAACGTCATCGTCGCCGGAAAACAACCCGCCTTGCAATATCTTGATATGCCTTCAGCCATTAAACACTGTACGAAAGGAATCGGGATTTGGGAATGGGCTAGCAGCGATCGCGGTGCAGAACCTGACTTGGTGATGGCTTGTGCGGGCGATGTTCCCACAATGGAAACCTTAGCAGCAGTCGATCTCCTCAGACAACATTTCCCAGAACTCAAGGTGCGCGTCGTCAATATCGTAGACTTAATGAAGTTGCAGCCCGAAAGCGAACATCCCCACGGCTTAAGCGATAAAGACTTTGATGCCATCTTTACGACAGACAAACCGATTATTTTTGCCTATCATGGTTATCCTTGGCTGATTCATCGCTTGACCTATCGCCGGACTAACCACCATAACTTGCACGTTCGCGGCTACAAGGAAGAAGGCACCACAACAACGCCATTTGATATGGTGGTCTTGAATGAGTTAGACCGCTTTCACCTGGTTATGGATGCGATCGATCGCGTTCCTCAACTGGGTTATGCGGCGGCGTATATCAAGCAAATGCTGCAAGATCGCTTAATTGAACACCAGCAATATGTCCGCCAGCATGGAGACGATCTCCCGGAGATCCGTAACTGGAAATGGCCTTACAGCAGTCCCACAAACGCAAATAATGGGGCGTCTGAGAGTCATTCCTCGCCGTCTCAACACGGGGAAGAAGCGGGGGTGCGATCTTAAGTGCTTCTCTAAGTGCTGAGTGTAAAGTGCTGTAGCTTGCTTCCGCGTAGCGGTGTGCTGAGTAAGTTCCGAGTTCCGTAGCTTGCTTCCGCGTAGCGGTGTTCCGAGTCGGGAAGAGAGTGCTGAGTTAATAGTTACCAAGTTTTCCTGTCTCTTCTTCCCCAACTCCCAACTCCCAACTCCCTTCTTCCCCCCATCCCCCCACCTCCCCATCCTCCCATCTCTATGAATGCTGTCGCGGTTCTTGGTGCGTAGCGGTGTGCTAAGAGGGAGGAAGGTTCTTTAGGGACAGCCGAATTTGAAAATAAACCCTAAAAATAGGGGATTACCAAAATGCTGGTGTATGTTTCCTCTGAGTGGGTCTGCATAAAGGAATTTGCGACATGGCTAAAAGCTTATTAGAGCAACTGCGGGAAATGACCGTTGTGGTTGCGGATACGGGCGATATTCAAGCAATTGAAAAATTTACGCCCCGCGATGCTACCACAAATCCCTCTTTGATTACAGCGGCCGCCCAAATGCCGCAATATCAGGAAATTGTGGACGAAACGCTGCTACAAGCGAAAAAAGATTCAGGTTCGAGTGCGACAGAAACCCAAATTGCGACGTTAGCGTTCGATCGTCTGGCGGTATCTTTTGGGAAGAAGATTCTTGAAATTATTCCTCAACGCGTGTCTACTGAGGTAGATGCACGCCTTTCCTACGATACAGAAGCCACGATCGCCAAAGCCCGCGATCTAATCGCCCAGTATGAAGCTTCTGGGATTGGGCGCGATCGCGTTCTCATTAAAATAGCCTCAACCTGGGAAGGCATCAAGGCCGCAGAAGTCTTAGAAAAAGAAGACATTCACTGCAATCTCACCTTACTATTTGGGTTGCATCAGGCGATCGCCTGTGCTGAAGCGAATATCACACTCATTTCTCCGTTTGTGGGGCGCATCCTTGACTGGTATACCAAGGAAACCGGGAAAGAGTATGTGGGCGCAGAAGATCCTGGCGTTCAGTCGGTCACTAAAATCTACAACTACTACAAGAAATTTGGCTACAACACTGAAGTTATGGGCGCGAGTTTCCGCAATATTGGCGAAATTACAGAACTCGCAGGTTGCGACTTACTCACTATTTCCCCTAAACTTCTCGCCGAGTTAGACGCTAGCGAAGAACAACTGATCCGCAAACTTTCGCCCGATACCGCAATGGCGATGGATATTGAGAAAATAGCAATGGACAAAGCCACCTTTGACCAAATGCACGCAGCGGATCGGATGGCGAATGAAAAGCTAGATGAAGGGATTAAAGGGTTCACCAAAGCCCTAGAAACCCTAGAACAACTCCTGGCTGCCCGTCTATTCCGTCTGGAAGCGGGTGAATCTGTGGGTCATGCTGCCGAAGAAATCTTTTTAGCGTACGATTTAGATGGCGATGGCTTCATTACGCGGGAAGAATGGCTAGGCAGCGATGCGGTTTTTGATGCCCTCGATGAAGACCATGATGGCAAAATTTCCCCTGAAGAAATGGGCGTTGGCTTAGGCGGCGTGTTCCAACTGGTCAAGGCATGAATTAATGCAGAATATGCAAGTTAACTCGACTTTGCCCCAATTGACTGAAAAAACTCTCAAACCCTAATACTTTCGTAGGTTGGGTTACGCTGACGCTAACCCAACCTACGAAAAAGATTTGTCAATCTGAAACACAAAAAAGGATAGGTTATACACCTATCCTTTCTAATACTTCTAGTTGACTAATCTCCCTAAAAGCGGGAATTGAGAAAAGAAAAATTCTAACTCAGCACTCAGAAAAGCACTAGAAGTTCATCTCAGCCGCTTGGACTTTCTCAATTTGTTTCTTCTTGAGAACCAGCATGACTTGAGAAAGCATGACTGCAACTAAGAAAGCAATTAAGCCTTTCACGCGAGTAGCGCTTTGCAGGACAATTTCGGTATCGACTTGACCAAAACCACCCACGTTGGGATTATTGCTTAAAGGTGCGCCCGCTGCGATGGTTTGACCTTGAGAAACCACTAAGTCTAAGCCAGCAGGAACTTTATCGGTGACGGTGGTGCCATCTTCAGCTTGGATGCTGACTTCATAAGCACCATCTTCAAGTTGCTGAATTTGGCTGATGGTTCCAGCAGCAGAAGCATTATAAATTGCGTTGTTGGTCTTTTCTCCAGTGGGATACACTTGTCCGCGACCCCGGTTTCCGCCAACGTGGACGGAGTATTTGCCAAATTGGAGATTTTTGTCGATACGCGGATCGGGAGAGAGAACGGGGAAGATAATTTCTTGATATTGTTCGCCGGGTAAGGGGCCAACAATAATCACGTTCTCAGAGTTTTCGTTGTAGGTTTGGTAGTACAAGTCCCCGACTTTTTCTTTCATTTCTTCGGGGATGCGATCCGGGGGGGCAATTTTGAAGCCTTCGGGTAGCATTAAGACGGCACCTACGTTCAACGGCCCTCTGCTACCATCACCTTGCAGTTGTTGTTGGGTGGTGTCGTAGGGAATTTTAACAACAGCTTCAAAAACGGTATCGGGTAAAACGGACTGGGGAACTTCAACTTCGGTGGGTTTTGCCCCTAGGTGGCAGTTGGCACAAACGATGCGTCCGGTTGCTTCGCGGGGGGTTTCTGGGGCGGTTTGTTGCGCCCAGAAGGGATAGGCCGCAGCCGCTTGGGGATAGGCAAGATCGCTGGCGAGGAAAAGGCCAACAGAGGCGATCGCAACTAGGGTCGTTTTCAGCAAGGCCTGTTTGCTGCGACGCCAAAGTGCTAATACAGAAACGTTTTTCATTTCTTGGGACAAGGGTCTGAATTACAAAAATAGGGGGTTGTCTTTGGTCGATGGGAAACCGCATTGAGCATCTTGACTCGATGCTGACTCACCAATGACGCGTCGGGAGGGGGGTTAACTCCACCAAGGATCTTCGCCGGTACGGAAGTCCGTTTCTGTCCACGGGGTAAAGACTACCTTGTCATCAGATACGTCTGCGTGTACTAAGGCAAGCGAGAGGGGTGCCGGACCGCGAACGACTTTGCCCGTGTTATCGTACTGCGAACCGTGACAAGGACAAATAAATTTGTTTTCGCCACCATTCCAAGGCACGACGCAACCCAAGTGGGTGCAAACGGCGTTGAGACCGTAGCTTTCTAACGTCTTATCGCCATCGACAATTAAGTAGGTGGGGTCGCCTTTTAAACCTTGCGATAACATGCGATCGCCGACATTATGAGTATCTAAAAACTCGCTGACTTGAATGTCATTGCCAAGGGCGTCTTTGGCGGTGACGCCACCACCCGTTCCACCGCTAGAGGGAGGAATAAAATATTTGACAACGGGATACAGGGCACCTAAAGCTGTGCCTGTAACCGCGCCAAAGGTTAACAAATTCATAAATTGACGACGCCCCATATTTGGGACATCCGCAGATCCTGAAACTTGAGCCATGACCTCAGATGTTTGTATGTGTTAGCTTATGTGTCTATAGTCAACGACGTTTTGCTCTTAGGTTCGCAAGAAACTTCACCGCTTGAATGCAGGGAGTGCTTCAGCCCTCTAAGTAGCCATCTTTTTTCTTGCAATACGCAGTTTACCGTCTTTCTGAGAGCATTATTACACTTTTTTACAGGCTAACGAGATTCTAAGCTAAAGAAATGTAAACAAGGAGTGAATCCTCAATGACAGGACAGGACTTACGCCAGTTATTGCTGAAAAAATGGGGCTGCTCTTATGACATCCAACTCCGACAGACGCAAGGAAAGGTGTTTGTACAGGTGATGTGGAAGTATCTAGAGCAGGCTTCTTTTCCTCTGTCCGAAATTGAGTATATCCAGCGTCTAGACCGGGTGGCAACGTATCTCAATGACTGGGGATGTATCGAACGGGTGCAGACTTACATTGAACAAACTCGCGATCGCCCCCGTTTGGGCAAGGCGGTTAGCATTCCTGTAGAATTAGGCGATCGCGCTTCGGAATGGATCTTGTGAGTACCGAGTACCGAGTTCCGAGTTCCGAGTACCGAGTTCCGAGTGGGTTCAAGAGTGCTGAGTAAAGTTTTACCTCAGATGTTGCTTTGCACTAAGCTCGATCTTGCGGAATGTCCAATTCTGTAATATTGTGTGAACTTTTGCGGATTAATTGCTTTCGACGTTAGACAATAGCGCTACGAGATGACTGCAATCGAGACAGTATTCCCATGATCCGAACTGCTAGTAGCCCTTCCCAACCGGAAACGCAAACCCGCGATCGCATCCTCAAGGCGGCTCAACACTTATTTGCACGCAAAGGATATGACGGAACCACAACTCGCGATCTAGCTCAGGCTGCTGGAGTAGCAGAAGGAACGCTGTTTCGGCATTTTACCAATAAAAAAGCCATCTTAATTGAAATTGCGACTCAAGGTTGGGTCGAAATTCTCACCGACTTGCTGACAGAATTGAGCGAAATGGGAAGCTACAAAGCAGTTGCTCAAGTGATGCGGCGGCGGATGCTGAATTTACACCAAAACGCCGATATGTTGCGGGTATGCTTCATGGAAGCCCAATTTCACCCCGATTTACGCGATCAAATTCAATCGGAAGTGATTGGTAAAATGACGGATGTGGCAGAAGCCTTCTTTCAAACCGCAATGGATCGGGGAATCTATCGCCGCATGAACCCCCGCATCGTCGCCCAAGTTTTCCTAGGGATGTTCACCATCGCTGGATTTAGTCAAGATACCATTATGGACTCGAACTCGTCTCCCAAAGCTATGCAAGAAATGGCCGAAGGACTCGCTGATATTTTCCTCAACGGCGTCTTAGCCAAAGAATAGCCCTCTCCCCACTCAGCACTCAGCACTCTTTTCCCCCCACGTCCCCATCCCCCATCCTCTTCCC
>JAAHGE010000216.1 GCA_010672635.1 Desertifilum sp. SIO1I2
TGCTATTTACAGGCTTGTATCCCCTGGTATTTAACGAACAGTATCGCAAATTTGGGTATATCTGGGGCGTTTATGTCGAACCTGACTATCGCAACCAAGGGATAGCCAAACAGCTTACCCATCGTACAACAGATTATCTAAAATCTATCGGTTGCACGCAAGCCCTTCTCAATGCGTCACCACTGGGTAAACCCGTTTACACTCATTTGGGGTTTACTGAAGCGAATGAGATGCGCCTAGACTTAGTTTAACCCCTCTGCCAGAAACCGAGTTCCTTGGCAATTTCTTAAGCTGAAACTGTGATTTTTCGTTGAGAAACCCAGTTTCTTAAAAAACCAGAAAACCCCGATGCTGCATATTACGTTACCCGACGGAGTGACTCGCAACGGGTAGGATAGCCTATGGCAATTTTGACCGATCTCTAGGAGAAATTATGACCATTTCCGATCGTTCTACGCCCCAAGATACCTTAGAATCGACCCAACGCACCCAAATTCGCAGAATTCCCCAACGGGGAGATTACGATCGCGAAACAATTTATCGGATACTGGATGAAGGTCTAATCTGTCATGTTGGGTTTGCGATAGAGGGTCAACCGTTTGTGATTCCTACCTCCTATGGTCGTATGGGAGATTGTCTTTATATTCACGGTTCGCCAGCAAGTCGAATGTTGCGATCGCTCTCTGGTGGCATTGAAGTCTGCGTTACGGTTACGCTATTAGATGGGTTAGTCTTAGCGAGATCCGCCTTTCACCACTCAATGAATTATCGATCCGTCGTTTTGTTTGGCACTGCGACCCTCGTTCAAGATTTTGAGGACAAACAAACCGCCCTAAAAGCTTTTACCGAGCATATCATACCCGGACGCTGGCCAGAAGTGCGATCGCCCAATCGGGCTGAAGTTCAAGGAACCACCGTTCTATCTCTTCCCCTGCATGAAGCCTCTGCCAAAATCCGCACCGGGCCGCCAATTGATGATGAAGCCGATTATAATATCCCTGTCTGGGCTGGCGTCCTTCCCCTGGAACTTCAAGCGACTGCACCAATTGCCGACCCCCAGTTAACGTCAGAAATACCAATCCCAGAGTATATTCGCGGGTACTCTCGACGGTCTGTTGTATCAAAAAAGACTCTATAAAAAATGCCCCCTGAATTCCCTAAACAGGGATTCGGAGGGCAATCATCGTCGTTAGCTTGCTGAATACGGGGCAGCGTTGAACGCTAATGGCGTCAATTAGTTGGGGAGATTGTTGCTAGCAAACGCATCCATCCGATACGCCGGAACGCGCTTGGTGTAGTCAATCTCTTCTCCCGTAAAGGTTTTCGCCAGTTCAGCAAACGACTCAGACTTCCAGTTGCGTTCGTGAATGGGTTTAGATTGTTCGCCTCGGAAATAAGCTTGGGTGCCAATGGTTGCTGCTGCAACCCAACCGATGATGAGTAAGGAAATGACCAGAACCATAGTGATTTCTCCGTAAATTTATTTCTGTAACGCTTTGTTAAGTAGATTGTAACAAATTATTTCTAGAACTGTAAATATTGGCTATATGTGATAAAAGTGTAATCGCCGTACTCAATGAAGTGCGGCGAACCGAACGCGATCGCCGGATTGACTCGCGAAACCGGGTTGTTGATGGGTGTCGTGCCTCAACCCACCCTACGCGAAGACTATTCACCTGTTATTCGCCTTCTAACCCAGGCTGGTCTCATTAGTACAATAGCGATCGCGCCCTTGCATTTTCGCTTTGTAGAGCGCCAGATCGGCTTGAGCAATCAGCGCATCAGGAGAGGTATGGGGACGCGGGATTTGGCTAGCGATGCCCAAACTCACCGTGATCCGATCGCTCACCGGAGAGCAACAATGAGGTAAATTCAGCAGCGCGATCGCATCTTGAATGCGTTGAGCAACCCGCATCGCCCCTTCACAGTCAGTATTCGGCAAGATTGCCACAAACTCTTCCCCGCCATAGCGAGCCACCAGATCCGCCGGACGCAAAACCGCGCGTTGCAGCGCCTGAGAGACCTGTTGCAAACAGCGATCGCCCGCCGGGTGGCCATAATAATCGTTATAGAACTTGAAATAGTCAATATCGCACAGAATCAAAGCTAGGGGCAATTGTTCGCGCCCCAAGCGCTGCCATTCCTGAGCCAAAGAAGTATCAAAGTGTCGGCGGTTGGCAATCTGAGTTAACCCATCCATACTCGCTAACCGATTTAACTCCTGATTGGCCAGTTGCAGCTTTTCGCACAACTCCGCCTGCTGAATTGCGATCGCCAACTGATCGCTAATCTTACTTAACAGATCCGCCTCCGTTTCCTGCCAGATCCGAGACACCGCGCAAGCATGAACAATTAACAACCCCCAAACCCGAACCGAACCGTCTTCGCTCAACTGGGTAATTGGTGCCACAATCTTAGACTTGACCCCCGTCATTGCCATAAACTCAGCAATACAACTGGCCCACTCATCCCGACTCGGATCGCAGACAATGCGCGTATAGCCTTGGCGGTAATATTCGTAGCATTCCGACGGGAAACACTCATTCGTCCAACTCATGTGTCGCGTCACCGGATAAGCCGGTAAAACCGACTCTGCAATAATCGAACCCGTACCATCGGGATATAAGCGAAAAATCAAAGCGCGATCGGCATTGAGCGAAGAACGAATTTCCACCACCGTCGTTTGTAGAATTTCCTCTAAATTCAGCGATCGCCGAATCCGGTTCGTAATCCCAGAAATCAGATATTCCTGTTCCGCCTGCTGTCGCAAAGCCGCTTCGACTTGCTTGCGTTCGGTAATATCCTCCACCAGCGCCAACACGTAAAGGAGTCGATCTTCCCCATTGCGGATCGGCGACACCGAAACATTCACAAACCGACGATTCCCGTAGGGATTCTCCGGTGGAGACGCTGCGCGAACGCTTCGCGAATCGCCCCGTTGCTGATAATAATAAGTTTTCTCAATAGTATAAGTTGAAATTTCCCCCCTTAATAACGCCTCCCACTGGGGTTGCTCTCGCTCTCTATCCTCCGGCGTCGTCAACTCCTGATAATAAAGTGGAGCCTCCGAAGAGCACTGGCAACCAATCAAATCGCAAAAACGCTGATTCATCTGAATCAAACGACCTTCCACCGTACTCACGACAATGGCGATCGCCGCCTGCTCAAAAATCGCCCGAAATCGAGCCTCACTTTCTTGCAAAGCCATTTCCGCTTGCTGGCGTTCCCGCAGTGCCGCTTGCTGCTGAGTAATATCTTCCGCAAACCCGATTGCATACTTGGGTTCTCCGTTGAGATCGTAAATCCCAACTTTCTTATTGCGAATAATCTTAAGTTCCCCCTGTTTTGTCCACACTTGTTCCTGGGGAATTTCAATCGCCTGTTGCTGGCTCAAGGCCTGGCGATCGCTATCTGTACAGCTCTCCACCTGTTGGAGAGGAAACAAATCTGCATCAGTTTGACCGAGTGCCTCTGATGCAGAATAGCCGAGCAGTTCTGTGGCTGCCGCATTCCACAGCACAAACCTCAGTTCTGTAGCTTCCTTAGCGTAAACGGCGACGGGTAAATGGTCTAAAACCAATTGTAAAAAGTTGCGCGTTTGTTCTAACTCCGCCTCGGTGCGTTTGCGCTCGCTAATATCAGAAATCAGAGCATAGTAACCCCGCACTTGGGATTGGCGTTCGTCGAAGTCAGGAACTAAAATTGCTGCAACATAACGCTGACCCCCTAAGCGATAGGGAACTTCTGCTTCATAAAAAACGGTTTCCCCAGCCAAAACTCGCTCAACATAACTTTGAATGGCCTCAAAAGCTGGCAGACCAATGATTTCTTGCAAAGTGCAACCGCAGATCTCCTCGCGCCGATATCCAAACCATTGTTCGTAGGTGCGATTGACAAACTGATAGCGCAAAGTCCGGTCTGTGTAAGAAATACAAACTGGAAGCGTATCAGTTAGCAGTCGCAGTTGTGCCTCGCTTTTTTGCAAGGCTTCTGCGGCTTGGTGGCGATGGGTGACATTCTGCACGTAACCTAAGTAATGGGAAACCGTGCCATCGGCTCTGAAGATTGGGGTGGTATAGTCATCGATCCAACAATACTCGCCATTGGCCAGGCGCAAGCGATAGCTCTGCTGAAAGAAGCGAGTGTCGGTGAAGGTGTAGTCTTGGACTTCTTGTTTAACCCGTTCCACATCTTCGGGATGCATTAAATCGGCAAATTTCAATTGACCTTGCTGGAAGTCGCTCGGAGAATATCCCAACTCTTCGCTGACATTAGGGGAAACATATTCAACGGGCCACCCCTCAGCAGCTTGCCATTTAAAGATGACAATGGGTCCTTTATAGAAGAGTTGGCGTTCTTCAAGCAAGCTGGCTTCTGCGTTCAGGCGATCGCGCAAGGCGGTTTGCTGTGCGGTAATATCTCGTACCATCACTAAGACTTGCTCGTTCTCCATCGGTACGATTCGCGCTTCTTCATGGCGGATTTCACCGCGCAGTTGCAGGGAATATTCGTAAATCTGGATCTGTTGAGTTTCTAAGGCTTGGTGAATGTATCTTAGGCGTTGTTGGGCTAAGGTAGAGGGTAAGGTATCGCAAATGGTATTGCCGACTGAGGTTTGCTCTGGGTTGACTAAGCGGTCCTCGGCGTTGGCTTGGATGGTGAGGTACGTTCCTTGGCGATCGAGACAAAAGACTAAATCGGGGATAGCTTCTATGATGGCGCGATTGGTGGCTTCGCTTTGACGCAGTGCGGCTTCGGTTTGTTTGAGCGGCGTGATATCGGTGGCAATGCGATCGATCCGGGTAATTTGACCGTTGCGATCGCGAATGGCGTGCAGTCGATCCTGAAGCCAGCGGATTTGATGGTCTGAGCGAAGGATGCGATATTCGAGGATTTGAGTCTCGCGATCGCCGCCAACCAAATTCGCGATCGCCTTTTCAACCCAAGCGCGATCGTCGGGATAGATCGCCTCTAACCAAAGATTGGGATTAGCGCTCAACGCCTCAACTGAATAACCATAAATCTGCTCGCTTGTCAAGTTGAGATATAAGATTTCCCTAGGGGCAACCCCAATCGACCAAACCATCCCTTCAATTGAACTCAAAACGCTCTGCAAGCGGTGTTGAGACTCTCGCAGGGCCGATTCAACCTTTTGACGTTCCTGAATTTCAACTCTTAAAGCTTGATTAACCGCATTCAGTTCTTGCGTTCTGGCTTGCACATGCTGATTTAAGGCTTGAATTTCGGCTTCTGCGCGCTTGCGTTCGGTAATATCTCGCAAAATTGAGAGATGTTGATGCGGCCAAAAATTAACGCAGGTACTATATTCAACCTCCCGAATCGAACCATCGGCGCGGATGAGGCGCAATTCCCCTCGTTCCCGTCGCTCGTCTTGAAAGCGCTGCCAAACTTGCTCAAAATTTAAATCCGGTTCAATGAATTCCGCAATAGAAGATCCAATTAACTGCGATCGCGATCGTCCAAATAACTTGCAAGCTGCTGGATTGACATCAATATACCGACCGGAGTCATCCGCGATCGCGATCGCATCTAACGAACGTTCAAATAAAGCCCGAATTTGTCGTTCTTGTAAGCGTAAGGGGTCACTAGAAGAATCGAGAGGATTGTGCATAGAGCAGCGAACCAGCAATCGTGGCAACAGCAAGCAATCGAGTCATGCAGGTAGCGTGCCCATCGGCAGATATTGACCTGCACTGGTAAT
Source organism: Desertifilum sp. SIO1I2 (assembly GCA_010672635.1). Taxonomy (GTDB): domain Bacteria; phylum Cyanobacteriota; class Cyanobacteriia; order Cyanobacteriales; family Desertifilaceae; genus Desertifilum. The sequence goes on from JAAHGE010000216.1 coordinate 5,723, forward strand.
ATGATTCCCACGAAAAATTTTCAAAAGCCACGTCAATTATAACGAGGAGATCGGGAGGCTATCGACAAACCATAGAACAATCTCAAGGCAGGAATTTCCGTAACTTCTAGGAAAACTCCGTAGTTCTCCGACTCATCCCCATCGGGCCTTCTCGTTACAATATAAAAATAGAGGGTCATCTGAGTTGGGAATCGCAGACGCACTCCCCAGTCCCGAAGCGGAAAAAGCGTTTGACTCAGCAGACAAAATTCCTTACAAGGCCCTTCCATCAGTAAGGCGCTGAAGGAGTGCAAAACTCGCTAAACTGATAACGAGCAGCGATCCGCGTCCGTATGCCATTATTCCCGTTCAGTTTATGAAATCTCATCGCTTACCCGCATCCCTTCGTTACCTAAAAGCTAGACTGCGGCCCGTCGCCAGTCCTGCTTTTTGGATTACATCGCTGATTATCTCCGTAGTTTCCCTAGGACTCTGGGAAATGTGGACTAACCCTGAATGGGTGAGTCAGTGGACGGCTCAACCCGGAACGCAAAGACCGCAAGACTCAACTTCTCCGGGGGCAGAAGACAGCACCGCCAGCTCCGCAGAAGACGGGCAACCCGCCGAGCTTTCCGCAGAAGATGCACTCGACCTAGAAAGCGTTTCTGCGGTATTGCGCGATCTCGATACCCTGAACGCAGCCCCCGATTTAGAAGAAGCCGTTCAATCGAGCAATTCGGCGCTACCTAAAACTCCCAGCAGCAGTCCGAGCAATGTAACGCCCCAATTTGGCAGCAATAATCCCTTTGCAGCCTACTCTCAGAACAATCCCTTCAGTAGCTTCAACACGGGCCCGTCAAACACGCTCGCCACGGCGGTTGGCGACAACCTCTTTACCCCACCGCTGAACGCCAACGGAACCTCCGCCAACTCCAACAATGAGGCTCGTACTAATCCCTCCAACCCCCTTCAGTCAGCGCTAGAACGCAGTTCTAACCCCCCAGAGGCAACGAGTAACCCGGCCACCGCCAACCCTTCGAGCTTGGTTAGACCTGGTGCAGAAGGCTTAGTGGAAGCAGCCTCGCAGCAAATCCCAATTCTCTCGTCCCAATCTAACTTTGTTAGCCCAACTGCGATCGGCAATACAGTTCCCTACACCACCCCACCGAGCAACTCTTATAACTATTTGATACAGAACGCTCCTAATCCCAGCTTACCCCCTGTCACCGTTCCTGCGCCCGTCCCGATCGCTCCTGTCATCCCTAACACCAGCGGTTACGTTACCCCAGTCACGCCCAACTTACAAACCGGCTTTAATAATCCCACGCCCAACTTTACGAGTCCGGGACTGCAACCCTCGCAATTTGTAGCGCCAGCCTCGCCCTATTCCATCGATACGCGCGTTCCTGGGCGAACGTTAGGAGGGGGTCGCATTGGGACTTTCTCAAATCCGTAAAGCCGATTAGCATGAGTTCAGCGAAAGCGCCGCGCAACCGGAGTTTAACTTTAACTCCAGAGGAGCAAAGCTTCTATGCTCAACATCTGATGCAGCTTCACCAAAAAGCTGAACCGCAGAGCATCGCAAATCAGATTATCCATCAAAACCTATTGGAAGTGTTGGATTATCTGCCTGAAAATTGCGTCGATCTGCTCTTCCTCGATCCGCCCTATAATCTCAGCAAAACCTTTAATCAACTGCGGTTTGCCGAGCGTTCAACCAGCGAGTATCAAGCTTGGTTAGAATCGTGGTTTCCCAAATTGCTGAAAACTTTAAAGCCTTCTGCCTCTGTTTATATTTGTGGAGATTGGCGTTCGAGTGCTGCTCTGCAACTCACGGCTGAAAAATATTTAATGATTCAAAATCGGATTACTTGGGAACGCGAAAAAGGGAGGGGGGCAAAAGCGAACTGGAAAAACTGCTCGGAAGATATTTGGTTTTGTACGGTTTCTAACGATTACACTTTTAATAGCGAAGCGGTTAAGCTCAAACA
>JAAHGE010000217.1 GCA_010672635.1 Desertifilum sp. SIO1I2
TCTCCGGAAATCCTGGCCCTGGTGGCTGGGGAGTAGTGGTTAACTTTAACGATGGTTCGATTTATGAAATGGGCGGTAGCGCGGCTCAAACGACGAACAATCGCATGGAGTTACAGGCGGCGATCGCCGCTTTAAAACTACTTGCAGCTTCAGGACAATCTGAAGCAGTCAGCCTATACACCGATAGTGAATATGTCAAAAAAGGGATTACTCAATGGATTTCTAGTTGGAAAACAAAAGGATGGAAAACCTCCCAAGGTAAACCCGTGCAAAATCAAGACCTTTGGGAAACCCTCGATCGACTTAATTCCCAGCAAGTGCAATGGTGCTACGTACAGGGTCATTCCAATGATGTTTGTAACGATCGCTGCGATGCGATCGCCAGAGCCTTCGCAGGCGGCCAAACGCCTTCCCTGCGCCAAGCTGCATCAGTCGATTCATTTCAGTCAAACTCAATTCACCCAACTGGAAACAAAACGATACAATCCAGTAGTGTCCCACTTGATGCTGCTATGACAGATTCAATTGCCACACCCACAGCGGAATTTCTCGATAACCCCCCCCGTGAAGTGAGAGTTGCTCAACTCCGCAACCTCATGGAAACCCTGCAAATGGCTGAAGAAGTAGCCAGTAAAGGCTATTTAATCACCAGTTCAGAACTTGCAGATTTGATGGATGTCAATGCCAGTGCCGTCACCAGTCGCGGTGACAACTGGGTTTGGCGAAACTGGGTCGTTTCCCGCGTTCGTCGCGAAGGAAATCAAATTCTCTGGCAACTCGAACGCGTTGATTAGCCAGTCATTAAAGCATGGGTCATTCTTCTTAACGTGCAATCTGCTAACCGAGCGTCACATCTAAAAACATCATGATAACGAAGCCGAGCATCACTCCAGCAGTGGCTTCTTTTTCGTAACCCAACCGATGAGATTCTGGGATAATTTCATCGCTAATCACAAATAGCATTGCTCCAGCAGCAAATGCCAGCGCCCACGGTAAAACGCCCTGAGCCACTGAGACAATACTTGCCCCAACAACTCCCCCCATTGGTTCAACTAATCCAGTGAAGAGGGCAATCAAAAATGCCGTCCACCGGGAGTATTTTTCAGTGGCTAGGGCGATCGCCACCACAAATCCTTCAGGAATATTTTGCAAGCCAATTCCCAGCGTTAGGGCAATTCCATTACTAATTTGTTCGCCGCCAAATCCAACCCCCACCGCTAAACCTTCCGGGAAGTTGTGAATAGTAATGGCCAGAATAAACAGCCAAATCCGCTTTAAATTACTGGTACTGGCACCTTCAGGCCCTTTAACAAAATGCTCGTGGGGCATATAGCGGTGGGCTAACCCAAGAAAAATTCCCCCCAGTACAATTCCAATCGCTACCACTAAAGCTGCGAATAGGCGATTTCCCTGTTGTTCTACCCCCGCTTCTATTGCAGGCACAATTAAGGAAAAAGAGGTGGCTGCTAGCATCACGCCCGCCCCAAATCCTAACAAAATTCCTTGAACTCGCTGGGTAATCTCGTCAAAAAAGAAGATGGGTAATGCTCCCACTCCGGTTCCTAAACCAGCTAGCAAACTACCCAATAAACCCAGATATACAACGGGGATCTCATCTAAGGAAGGCATATAGCGGCGATTGAGTGTTTTTTATTGGGCCTGATACTCCCTCCCGCGCCATTGAATGGAACTTTGGGTTGAAGATAGCCAAATGCGGATAAATGCGAGGGGATCGGCGAGGGGAGAAAACCAGAATAGCCAAGGATACTGGGCGTCTTGACGATCGTAAGCGGAGGCGATCGCACCGCCTAGGGCAAAACGAATCAAGACTAAAAAGCCATTGAGTCCCAAGGCATAGCTGAGAATGGGGCTAGCACTTCCCCCCAGTTGCCAGAACAGGAGCAAACCCATCATGGGTAAGGGCAAACCCTGAACGGCAAACAGAAAGGCTAAGTCTTGCCAGAGTTGGGAGCGACTCGAAGCATCTTTGAGATCGAGCGATCGCCCCCAACCTTGCCAGGTATCCCAAGCTCCATCATACATCCGGACTTTTAAAACCTGAGAGCCATCCAAAAAGCCAACCTTGTAACCCTGTTGCGCCGCGTACCGGGCGAGGGTGACATCATCGCAAAAGGAGGAACGGGCGATCGCATAACCGCCCAATGCGTCCAAAACGGATCGACGGCACAAAAAGCACTGACCGTTCGCCATCACTCGTTCGGGAGTTTCTGGGGTTCCGGTTGGGCCAAAGCGATACACCAACGTCATTAACAGCGCTGGCTGTAATAAAAGTTCCCCAGGGTATTTCAGAATAAACCGAGGAGACAGGGAAACCAGATCGTATCCCTGGGCTTGAGCCACCTCTAACAAGCCAGCCACTAAACCGGGATGCGGTTGGGTATCGGCATCTAACCCTAAAACCCATTCGCTTTTCGGGTTACTTGCCAGATAGCCCGTATGCAAGGCCCACGGACGCCCCACCCAGCCCGGGGGCAGGGGGTCATCTTGAATGAGCCGAAACCGAGGATCTTGCTCTCCGGCAGCTTTAACTAGCTCTGGGGTGCCGTCTTGGGAGTGGCTATCGACAACGATCGCTTCTCGCAAATCGTAGCTTTGCCGACTTAACCCAACCAGCAACGGAGAAATCCGTTGAGCCTCGTTGAGGGTGGGGACGACAGCGCTAACGGTTCCTAGATTTTGAGGTTGGGAAGGGCGCGGTTGAATGGGCGGATAGCGAGTAGGGCCTTTGAGCAAGCGAGACAACAGCAGGGCGATCGCGGGAAGTTGAATGAGGAGTAACAGCAGCTCGCACGCCCCCTGGAGGGTTGAGCGGTCTATCACGAGGGATGCGCTCACTACTTAGCGGCCACTTTGAGAGGCGTGGGGGTGACTTCCCGTTGGTTGGCGCGTAGAACGGTATTGCCTTCGCCTAAGCTGGGTTTGGCCGCCCACCAAAGCGCGACTGCCGGAACGACGCCGACGAGAACGCCTAAACCTACCGGAATCCAGAAGCCTGCCGCTAAACTCATAATGCCGCCAAAGGCAAAGTTACTTAAGTACACGACTAAAGGAACGTTGAGTTGCGATCGCGTTAAGCCCAATTCGGTTTTTTTCCACAATAGGGTTGCCACGCTCATAAAGATGACTCCGGTTCCCATCCAGCCTGCAAAGTTCTGGTAGGGCATCCCGAAGAATGCGCCGGGTTGCTTCCACGTCCAGAAGGGAGTCATGGTTTGGCTCATCGCTGGATCGAGGACGAAATCCCAGGAGGTGAGCAACAAGGCACCGAGGGCGATCGCGACCGGGAAAGTTACCCAGCGCGGCACTTGGCGAGCTTCTAGCCCAGAACGGGCAATTAAATAAGAGACTAAACCCAGGTAAAACCAGGATAGGGGAATGGTGAAGGGGACTAAACCGGCGACTTTATATCCCAAGCCGCTGAGGTATTGATAATGACCGAAGGGAAAGCCGGTACTCGTACCGAGCAGTTCGCTACTTAAGGAAATGGCAACCGAAGGTACCATAAACGCCAGCCACGGGCCAAGTCCGAGGGTGCGGTAAGCGTACAGGGCTACGGCGATCGCACCCAGGATGATGTACGCGACTCCCCCACCTGCCATGCTCCACTGCATGGCGGTTTGTCCGATGGGAGGTAAGTTCATAATCAGTTCTGTGTTGGGCAGGATGACTAACAAGCCCACCAAACCAAACACGAGGGCAACAATGTGACCGATTAAGCAGAATCGCTCTGCCAGCAATACTTGTTTCATAAAACTCCTCAATTCGCGGTCATTCCAGGTAGGCGTTTCCTAACAGTTTACAAAGATTTGCCAAACTGCTTGGGGGCTGCCAGCGAGCTAAGTTTGTCTAAGTCTAAATGCCGTGAGGCTTAGAAGCTATTTTTCACCCAAAATTTTCCGAGTTTTGGGTAAAGTTACGCAGCACAGTTTGAATCATTATTTTACAAAATATTAAGCACTGTAAAGAGGTAAGGTGAGAAGTTTTCCCCGGAGTTGCCGGAAAAGACCGGAAGTTTTTTGAACCAAACTCTGATATAAATCAGGTCTGAGAGTATAGGAGAAGATATCAATTATGGGTTGGCCAATCCTCCTAGGGGTCTTTTTGGGCGCGATCGCCCTCCTCGTGGTGTTGTTTGAGTGGCAATTTCGCCAGCGCCCCGGCAACCAGCTAGAACTGACGCCCGGTGAATGGACGTGGGATATTCAAGAAGCAAACCGCTACCGGTTGATCGGCGAGTTGGAATTAATTAACCGCACGCGGCGTTTAGAAATTATGGTGCCGGAACTCACGGCCGAGGTGAAGTTACTCTCATCCGGGCCGCTTGATGAAGTGCGATCGCACATCCACGTCACCCCGCTCCACCCAGACGCCCCTGCCCGTGCCGATGGCTACTGGTTTGGCTATATTGTTAAAATCGGCAAAACCACCCGCCTCAAAGTCGCCATTGAGATTACCGGGCCAGACTTGAGCCAGTTACAAACCGCTTGGATACAAGTTCATTACCTCACCTACGGCCCAGAAGGCAGAATTCCCAAAACGGGTCATATTATTTACCCCTTGCAATATCCCGATCCGCAAATTCTCCCCCAAGGACGGCAAACGAGTGCCGGAGACGTGTTTCCCATCCGCACCCACCTGCTGACGAACCTCGACGATCCGGTGGAGATGGTTAAACGCTACGTTCTTCCCCATGCCAAACCGGGAGATATTGTTACCATTGGCGAAACCCCGATCGCGATCATGCAAGGTCGAATGCGCCACCCCAGTACCCTGAAACCGGGATGGGTCGCCAAACGGATTTGTTACTACTTTTTACCCACCTCCAGTTTGGCCACCGCCTGCGGGATGCAATCCTTGGTAGAAGTAGAAGGCGCGGGGAGGGTATTATTCGCCTTTATCGTCGGCGCGATCGCCAAAGCCATTCTTCGCAAACCGGGCGTCTTTTACCAACTCGCTGGCGAACAAGCTCGATTAATTGATGACGTTACCGGCAGCTTACCCCCTTACGATCAATTCATCGTCTACGGCCCGGAAAACCCGCAAGCCGTCGTTAACCGCATCCAAAAAGAAACCGGACTCTCAGCGGCAATTGTAGACGTGAACGACTTGAAAGCAGTTAAGATATTGGCAGCAACCCGCGATCTGAGTTCTAACGTTTTGGAACAAGCTCTAATTAGCAATCCCGCAGGCAACGCCGACGAGCAAACCCCGGTCGTGTTGATTAGAACCCCAAAAAATTAGTTAGGCTAGCTCTTAGCAGTCTTCCTTAGATTGCGCCCTTGGCTGTAATGAGAGGCAAAACCTGTGCCCCTACCCAACATGACTCCTGTCCTGCCGCAAAATACCAAAGCGGAGATTCGCTCTTTTCAATACCGCGACTTGGATGCGATTGAACAATTGCTGTTAGGGGAAGAGTCTACCTCCCCCACCGCTTTGAGTACGCCGAATTCGGAAGGCACAGTCCAACAGATTCGCCGTTGGTACGGTTTATTTAAACTCTTAAGCTGGTTCCCCAATCCCTTTCAATATCAATTTTGCGCTCAGGTTGCCGAACAGGAAAACCAAGTCGTCGGCACGATCCAAATTTCCCCGTTTAACCGCACGCGCAGCACTTGGCGCGTGCATCGGGTTGCCGTTCACCCAGCAGCATCGCGTCAAGGCATCGGCTCGCAACTCGTCCGCCACTGCTTGCAAGCCGTCCGCGAGGCCCGCACCTGGCTGTTAGAAGTGGATGTGAACGAAAAAGATGCGATCGCCCTCTATCGCCAAAACGGGTTTCAGCCCCTCGCCCAGCAAACCTACTGGGCCGTTGACGCTGCCCTCTTGCGACAACTAGCCGAACGCGAGCCAGACTTACCCAATCTTCTCCCCGTCAGCAATGCCGACGCCCAGTTGCTCTACCAACTCGATACCGTCGCCATGCCGCCGCTCGTGCGTCAAGTCTACGATCGCCATATTGACGACTTTAAAACCAGCCTCCTCGGATCGCTCATTCAGGGAATGCAGCAATGGCTCTCCCGTACAGAAGTCGTCAGCGGCTACGTCTTTGAACAAGTCCGCAAAGCTGCGATCGGCTACTTCCAAGTCAGAATTAACAAAGACGGTTCTGCGCCCTATATTGCCCAGCTCACCGTCCACCCCGCCTACACTTGGCTGTACCCTGAAATCTTGTCGCAAATGGCTCGCATCGTCCAAGATTTTCCCGAACAATCTCTGTTGATCCCCTCGGCTGACTACCAACCCGAACGCGAAGAATATTTAGAGCGTCTCGGCGCAACGCGGGTTCAGCATACCATGATGATGTCGCGCTCGGTTTGGCACAAACTCCGAGAATCAAAACCTGTCTCCTTAGAAGGATTGCAGCTTTCTGATGTCCTGCAAAGCTTGCAACCCGCCCGCAAGCCCGTTCCGGGTCGGATGTCCCTGCAACCGATGCCCGCAGAAACCAACCCTGACTTATTAAATACTCCCCCAGCCGCCGCCGAGTCCACTCATTTACCCAATAATGGCGCAATTCCTCCTACTCCCCCTGCCAAAAACGATCCCACCCCGCCTCCACCTCGTAACATTTGCCCAGATGAGGGATAAGGTTTGAGTCGCATTTCTGCCCTAGGCTTGGATATCGGTCAAAAACGCATCGGTGTTGCAGGATGTGACGGCACCGGACTCATTGCCACGGGGTTAACCACTCTAGTGCGAACTTCGTTCGAGCAAGATATTGCTGCCCTGCGCCAGCTTGTCCAAGAGCGACAAGTTGAAGTCTTAGTCGTTGGTCTCCCCTACACGCTCCAAGGAACCCTCGGCTATCAGGCAAAGCGCGTCCAAAAATATGCGGCTCGCCTAGAACGAGCCTTACAACTGCCTGTGGAGTATATCGACGAGCGCCTGACTTCAGTAGAGGCCGAACAGTTGCTCGTTACCCAAAAGCTTTCTCCATCCCGCCATAAAGAGTTAATCGATCGCAAAGCTGCTGCTTTGATCTTGCAGCAATGGCTAGATGAACGGCGCAGAAATTCTGCAAAAAATCAGCCATTAGAGATAGTTACAAGCGAGGAGTTTTAAGTTCAATACAAACTGAGGCAACTCAAAACTTGAAATCAGCGCTCTCAATCTTCTCTGGGGATTCAGCCTTTTACTGCCTTCTAAAAAAATTCTGTCACCTGTTGCGGGCCCGCAGAAGAATCTCTTAAACCTCATACTGTAATCAAAGAATTCAGGCGGGATAGAGGAGCTTCTGCAAGGGATTTGAGCGAGTTCACCCCGCCCAAAATTAACTTGAAAATTAGGGATTTATTAGGAGAGGCTGTGACCGCCCGAATGATAAAATCAGGACACCGAATCACTCTCGGTTGCTTGAACTTAAACTAACCCATCTTTAAAGGTGCGGGCAACAGTGCAAGCAACATCAGCAAGTAAAAACCCTTGAGAATCGAAGCTTAGAGAATTCTCGCTCAAACAGTTGAACGCCGTCTGTTCTACGGGGGTAGCGGGGAAAGTTTCTATGCAGTAGGTCGGTGTTTTTTGATGGGTTTGTTGGATGGTTAATTGAGAACGCACGGGCTGGCGGCTTTGGGTGCTGACTTAACCCGATTTAAGGCTCATTTATGGGTTGCCTAGGTCACATCCCGATCGCGCAGCCCGTGCG
>JAAHGE010000218.1 GCA_010672635.1 Desertifilum sp. SIO1I2
TAGCTTAGATTTAAAGAAAAATCTCATATCAAAGCAGCTTTCTACTGGCTAAAGCTCTATCAGCCTTCTCCTGAATCTTCAAGCTTAGAGAAAATAAAAGGCTATATTGAAGCCATTTACCATTTTTGTGAAATTGAAGCATGGCAAGAAGTCTTAAAAATACTTTTACACCCCATCAAAACTTATCAAAACACCCCCTTACATGAATATGTGGGAATGATTGGTAATTACAGCGAACAAATTCAAATTTATTTGAATATTTTAGGTAAACTGGATGAAAGCTGGGACTGTGTTTGGCTAAATCATTTGGGAAATGCTTATTTTAATATCAGCCAATATGAGAAATCTTTAGAAACTTACGAACGTCAACAAAAGCTTGCACGTAAGCTGAAAAATACTTTATTGGAAGCCAAAGCATTTGGCGGAATGGGTATTGTTTGTTGCCACAAAAGTCAGTTAAAAGAAGCCACTCGCTTTCATGAAATTCAACTTGCAATTGCTCTTAAAAATTGCCATGAATTAGAGGAAATAGAAGCTCTAAGCGGCTTGGCAAATATTTATCTAAGGCGATTTCAAGAAAACAAGGTATTAGCTCTTTACAAAGAAATTATCAAGAAATCTCAAAATACTGAAGACTTTGACTTTAAATTAAAGATCATTAAACTGGTTGGATATGCATACTTACAGATGGGCAAGCTAAACAAGTTAGCACCGTATGTAGAAGAACTTCAAGGTCTTTTAGAGAGAGATATTAATTTGTATAGCAAATGGGATACTTTATCTATAATAATAGCTTACTATGTTTACGATAGACAGTACGAAAAAGCTAGACCTTATTTAGAGCAAGCCGAGCAAGTTATTGAAAAAAATAGCAATAATTGGACTAAGGCTCGAATTATTGGTTACTGGGGAGTTTATTATATTTATCTGAAGCAGTACGATCGAGCCATTGATAAATTGTTGCAAAGCTTGGGGTTAACGCGTCAACTTTCAGACTCTTTAAGCACTATCATCACTCTCTGTAACCTGTCTTACTGTTACAGTTCGCTTAACCAACCTCATGTTGCTTTACAGTATGCTAATGAAGCTTTATCTTTAGCCACTTGTCCGAGTATCAATCAACATCAAGAAAAAGCGTTAGCTGCTATAGCCTATACTCATTGGCAACAAAGAAAGTATATCAAAGGCTTACTGCTCGTGGCTTATGTGTTATGGCTGGTTCCCCCTTGGAAAAGCAAAAGTAGCCAAATCGTTTTTGAGAAAACTATTCAACAAGTTCAAAAGCTATTGACGAGAGTTATTCAATCTTATTGGTGCAAATAATACCCCGTTTCTGTATTGACCTTAACTTTACCCAGGATACCGTTAGAAACGCGAGGCGGTGAGGGTAACATCGGCGTATTGCCAAGCCGTCTCTAGACGCTTTTGCACGGCTTTAGCTTCTGCTAGTTTACCTTGGGCTTGCAAACTCTGCATCGAACCGAATAACGACCAACCGTTTTCTGGATGTTGCGCTAAGTCGGCTTGATAAACTTTTTCGGCGGCTGCGGGTTGGTTGGCTTCTAGTAAGATAGCACCTAGAGATTGGCGGACTGGGGAGTACCAGGTTTCCGGCTCATCATAGTTTAAAGCTTCTTCCAAAGTTAAAGCGCGATTGAGATGAGCGATCGCCCTTTCCTCCTCTCCCTGTTTCCCGGCTAACTCACCCGCCAGCATCTCTGAAGCAATTTGCAATAGACTTTGAGTATTATTCACTTCCCAAATGGTGACATCCTTTAAAGCGGAATGAGAGGCGATCGCTCTGACGCTTTCCAACTCCTGCGCCGCCTTCTCCAACTCCCCCTTCCCTACAAACGCCATCCCCCGCGCATAATGCCAAACCCCCGTAGGATACTCCAAATCAGGTGCGGGTGAAGGTTGCCTTAAAATCTCATCCCACTTGCCAAACCGAGTCAGCGCATAAAGGGGTAGCACATAAAAATGTTGCAACGTCCCATATCCCGGCTGGCGCATCATCCGACGGTTCACCCTAGCCGCAAGATTGCGGGCAGCTTGGATTGCAACCTGAGACTGACCTTCCATTGTGGCACTTGCCCAGAGAAAATGATAGTTATGCAACACATAGGCTAGGGTATAGATGCCTTCTGCATGGTCTTGACTCAAATAGGCTCGATCGGCTTCAATGGCTCGTTGATTGGCGATCGCCGCATCATGATATCGCCCCACGCGGATATAAATATGGGAAGGAACGTGAACCAAATGGCCAGAAGCCGGAACCAAGTCACCCAACCGATCCGCGCTTTCTATACCGCGTTCGGGGTAGGGTGAAGTTTCCACCGCATGAACGTATAAATGATTTGCGCCGATGTGGTTGGGGTTGCGTGCCAACACAGACTCCAGCGTCGTTAGAATTTCCATTGTATGGGCGTTGGGTTCCCCACTGGGAGTCCAATAATCCCACGGCGTCATATCCATCAGCGCTTCGACAAACAGCGTCGCCGCATCCAAATCTTCAGAATAGCGTTGGGAGAGTTCCCGCATCGCCTCCGCATAGGCAATATCCAGACTTGCTCGATCTGCGGTGGCGTCTAAAGAATAGCGTTGAGTTAAAGCTTGAATATAATCTCTTTCAGACTGACTGGCCTTTGGGCTTAACAATCGCGCCTTCTCCAGCGCCTGCCAAGCCTCTGGAATGGTTGCTGAATCCATTGCTGCATTAATATTGGGGCCTAAAACCAGAGCCATTCCCCAGTAACACATCGCACAATCTGGATCGCGTTGAGCCGCTTGTTGAAAAGAACGCGCCGCCTCCGCATGGTTAAACCCATAGGTGAGAACTAACCCTCGATCGAAATAGCATTGGGTTAGCGGGGAGTCTGTCGAGATCGGATGATGGAACTCACCGAGGCGATCGCATTGAGGCGTCAACTCAACGGCTACAGCAGCCAGAGGAGAGTACAACAGACTAACCAGCAGAAGCAATGCCAGGAAAAAGCGACGCATAGGACAATTCAACAAGCTTAAGGGGGTGAGTCGTGCGATCGCGCTCAACCGCAAAGACCGATACGATAAGAGCGATCGCGCTATCTGACCAACAACCCTATCCGCAAACCTCCAAAATTGCCACTATTTTTGGCTCAGTTGTTCCAGCAAAGCCATCACATCAGAACGACTGAGTTTTTCCTTGCCATTCGCCAAAGCATCCAAGGTGCCATGCGCTAACGCCAAAGGAATGCGGCAGAAAGTCAGCGCGGGGCCCACGGGTAAGGCATCGGTATAAGCGTCGGCTAAAGCCAAATTGCGTTGAGCATAGGCAAACATCTGCGGCGCTTGCCAACCCTCTGGAAGGAAACTTACCCCCCGCACGCCATCTTCTTGATGATTGCGGAGAATATTCACCGCCTGCAATCCGCGTCCAAAACCAATTGCCTGCGTCCGGTTCGTTTGCGTGCCATCGTACCACGACCACAGGTCAGATAGCAGCAACCCAACCGCTCCCGCCACCCCAAAGGTGTAACGATCTAAATCGGCTTCCGTATCCACCCGCCAATTGCGTTCCGCCCAATAGGCCATCCGATCGGACATCGCGGCGGTGGCATCCCAAATGCGCGGTGCAATGCTCTCAGGAGCGAGCAAGGCCCATTCGCGAATCCGTACCGTTACCTCTTCTAAGGTATTTTTGTAAGGGCTGAGATCGCTAACAAATGCATCGAGCGAAAATCCATCCACGGCGGCTTGCAACGTCAAACTAATCGCTCTGAGAAGTTTAGCTTTTGTTGGATTATCTAAGGTGGGATGGTCTTCAATCTCATCAATGGCTCGCATACAGAGGTATGCAGACGCCACAGCTTCCTGCAAGCGGGGGGGCAGTTGGTTGATTGGGATATAAAACGTGCGGCTGGTTTCTTTGAGAATTTCTAGTGCATCTGTACGTAAATCCATCCGTATCACTCCTCCAAATATCCACCAAGCAAAGCTTATCTTGTTTGCTCGGTTTGTTACACCTTTGGGTTGAACCCGTTGATGAACCCAGCTTGCTGTCAGCCTATCATAGCGAACCCTTGCAGATCCGCAGATTTGCGGAGTTGGGGTGCTATCTTCGGGGAAAGTGAACCACAATAATCGCAATATTTTGATGGTTGCGGGCAATGGTTTCGGGTTCTACACCTAAAGCGGGTAAACCCCAGATGTGAGGATGGGTTCCGGCCGTCAGAATTAATAAGTCATCGGTTTGCAGCATCCGGTTGAGTTTGGCGACAAAGTTCCCGCGTACTTGTTGCACGGGGGTATCGGGTTCTAAGCCAAAGTCTTTGAGATCTAGGGGAGGGCGATTGGTTTTTGTGGTATTCACCAGTAGGACGAGGTGAAGGGTGGCTTTGAGTTCTGTGGCGATGTTTTTCGCTAAACCGATGGTTTGGCGAAAGGCGGTGGAGGTGGTTTCCATTTGGGCGATCGCCAAAAATACGCGGGCTGTATTATTAATCGAATGGGGAAAGCGACTAATTAAGACGGGAACTGTTGCCCGACGCACCACTTTATCAATAACGCTCCCAAAGAAGTTTTCTTGGTAGGTGGAGTAACCTTTCCAACCGCAAATTACTAACCCGGCTTGGTGTTCTGCCGCAGCGCGGATAATGCCTTTATCGATGGAGTCGTCTACCCGTCCAATCGGTTCTACGTCAATGACGGCGGCGTTAGCGGCGGTTTCGGCGGCTTCTAGGAGTTGGCGCTGCTGAATTTTATCGGTTTCTGTGACTCTCCCGTCTTGATCGATCAGAACATGCAGGGGAAGCAGGGTGCCATTCACCTTTTTGGCTAAAATCATCGCCAGTCGCAGCAGGTTGTCTTCGGTGTTGGGGTTGGCGACGGGAACTAAAACGCGATCGCCTAATTGTATATCTTCCACCGCAACCGGAGCGGCCGCTTCTTGGGGTTTCATCTGTTGTCCCCAACGGGCGGTAATCCACGGAGAAGCAATACAGGTGACTAAAATCATCGCAATAATCCCGTTTACGGTCAGTTGATCGACTAGTTCAACTTCGTAAGCAACGGTAATGGCTGCCAGGGTAGAAGCTGCTTGAGCAACCGATAGCCCAAACATTACCATGACGTTAGGAAATTGCAGTTTTAAGAATTTACTGGGAACCCAAGCTGCAAGAAATTTGCTAATGACTTCGGCAGCAATCATCACGCCAGCCACAAAGAGCGATCGCGGTTCGTTAATTAAAATCATGGGGTCAATTAACATCCCCACGGAAATCAGAAAGAAGGGAATAAATAAGTTATTCCCAATAAATTGAATCCGGTTCATCAGCGGACTCAGTGTTGGAATTAATTGAGTAATCGCAATTCCAGCTAAAAAAGCTCCAATGACTGGTTCGATTTGAATCAGTTCTGCGGCATAGGAAACGACCAACAAGGTCGCAAATACAAAGGTGAATTCTGCACCTTCATCGTGACCAAAGCGACGAAAGAACCATCGCCCAACTTTGGGAACGCCCCATAAAGTTGCAAAAGTATAAATGGCAAGGGAAGGCAGCAAGAATAACCAAAAACCTAGGTTTAAATCGCCACCGTGCGCCCGAATCACAACGGCGAGGACTAATAACCCTAAAACATTAGTAATTAATGTACCGCCTAACGTCACTGTAACCGTTGTAGTTCTCATGATTCCCAATCTTAAGAGGATGGGAAGTGCAATTAGCGTATGGGTGGCAAAGCAGGAGGCCACTAAAATAGAAGCTAAAACTCCATAGCCCATGAATAACATAGCTCCCGTACCGATTAGCATGGGAAAAGCAAAGGTTGCCAAGCCATAAACAATTGCTTTATCTGCGCTATATTTGAGGTCTTCTAGGCTCGTTTCCAAACCTGCCATAAACATCAAGAGCAACAGACCAACGGTTCCTAATAGAACAATACTCGCATCGCGCTCTAAAATTCCTAAGCCATTGGGACCAACAACCACACCTGCTATAATTAACCCAACAATTCCAGGTAACTTGATGCGCTCAAATAAGAGCGGGGCAATTAACATAATTGCCATCATAATCAAAAATACCGGGACGGGTTCAGTAATTGGCTGAACGTTTAATTGGGCTAGGTTAAGCGTTGAGGCAGTCTGAAAAAATAACGCTGGCCCAAAATTAAAATTGAACCCAAAGTCGCTCACAAATTTACTCCTAGTCCAAAATAGCCTGATGACGATATTATCTGAATTCTTCAAGAATTTGTAGCAAATTTGACGCTCTTAGAAAAAAATCTAACCTCTGACTTAAGAGGGATTGAGCATTGGAGAAAAGCAATGCTATAGTGAGCCGAATAGCACCAAATAAGTCAGCCTAATCTAGCTTGTAACCCAAGCTGGAGCGGAGGAACCCATCAAGGGGCTAATCAAGATATCCAACCCCGACATTCCAGAAATTATCGAGGTTTTTCTTGAAGGACATCTCTCAGTCCTCGCCCGTCAGCTAACTTCGTAGGCTTTGAGAGGAGACTGGTAAAGTCAGCATTTTTACTCAAAAATGCCTTGACATCCATCAGTGTCCCCGGCTGGTTCTGTTCTGGTGCAAGATAACCGCCTTCGACTCTGAGGTCACACAAGATGTCAGTGCAACTGAACGTATCTGCGATCGCGATCGCGGGTCAAACCGCATGGCGCAAAGCCAAACCCGCCCTTCTGCAAGAGACTTTACTCTACCCGGCTTTAGGCTTCCTCGGCATCCTCCTGCTGTGGTGGGTTGTCGCATGGCTCAAACCCGAACTGATGCCCACCCCTCCCGAAGCCTTCGCCGCCAACCTCGACTACGTTCTCAACCCCTTTTTCCGACGGGGGCCCGGCAACCTAGGCATTGGCTGGCTGCTCATTGCCAGCCTCAGACGCGTTCTCATTGGCTTTGGACTCGGCGCATTAGTCGCCATCCCCCTGGGCTTTTTAATCGGCATGTCCAGACCCGCCATGCTGGCCCTAAACCCACTCATTCAAATCTTCAAACCCGTATCCCCCCTAGCCTGGTTGCCCATTGCCCTCGCCATTTTCAACCTGGCCGATCCTTCCGCCATCTTCGTCATCTTCATCACCTCCCTCTGGCCAACCATCATCAACACCGCCCTAGGGGTGCAAAGCGTCTCCAAAGACTACATCGACGTTGCCAGAGTCCTAGAAATGCCCCGGTGGCGGCAAGTTTACAAAATCATCCTCCCCGCCAGCCTCCCCTACATCTTCACCGGCCTGCGAATTAGCCTAGGAATTGCTTGGCTAGTGATTGTCGCCGTAGAAATGCTCACCGGAGGCGTCGGAATTGGGTTCTTCGTCTGGAACGAATGGAACCGCCTTAACCTCAACTCCGTATTTCTCGCCGTCCTCATCATCGGCGTCACCGGCCTACTCCTAGACTACGCCCTAGGACAAATTCAACTCCTCGTCACCCATCGCAAAGCCACTTAAAGAGTGCTGAGTGGGGGAAAGAGTGCAAAGTTCCGAGTTCCGAGTTCCGAGTCAGAAGAGAGTGCTGAGTGGGGAAGAGAGTGCAAAGTTCCGAGTTCCGAGTTCCGAGTCAGAAGAGAGTGCTGAGTGGGGAAGAGAGTGCAAAGTTCCGAGTTCCGAGTTCCGAGTCAGAAGAGAGTGCTGAGTGGGGAAAAGAGTGCAAAG
>JAAHGE010000219.1 GCA_010672635.1 Desertifilum sp. SIO1I2
TCCAGAATCACAAATCCGGCGACCATGTTAATCAGCATTAAGGTGATGTAATCGATAAACATGCAGCAGTTTCCCGGTAATGAAAGAATAGTAAATTTGAGACTTTGAGGTTCTGTGCTTTGATTCCCCCTTGCTCAAATCTTAGTTGAGTGAATCTGCTGTCAGTGACTGATAAATGGAAGGGTTCAGGGGGGAAGGCTATTTAATTCCAGCTACCGATTAATTCACCATTGCCAGCGATGACTTCACCAATGGGATAGGCAGGAATTTGAGTCTGTTCAAAGTGGGTTAGGGTTTGTTGTTCGGCTTCAGGAGGAACAATAACGGCAAAGCCAATTCCCATGTTGAAGGTATTGAACATTTCCGGCAAGTTCACGTTCCCGGCTTGGGCTAGCCATTGAAAAATTGCCGGAATTGACCATTGGTGATGGTCTATTTTAACGGCTTGTCCGCTACCGAGGCAGCGCGGTAGATTCTCTGGCAAACCCCCTCCTGTAATATGCGCCATGCCATCAATAGGCAATCCCGAACGCAGGGCTTCTAAGATGGGTTTGACATAAATTTGGGTGGGGGTGAGGAGAACGTCTTCCAACGATTGACCCCCTAATTCTTCAGGACAATCTTGCCAATTGCAACCCTGTTTTTCGATAATTTTGCGGACTAGGCTGAAACCGTTGCTGTGAACGCCACGACTGGCTAATCCAATAATGCGATCGCCAATCTGAACTTGAGTGCCGTTGAGCATTTTACTCTCTTCGACAATTCCTACACAAAATCCCGCTAAATCGTATTCCCCAGGTTGATAAAATCCAGGCATTTCTGCGGTTTCTCCCCCCAACAAAGCACACCCGGCACTTTGACAGCCTTGAGCAATTCCGGCCACCACTGCCGCGAGTTGGTCGGGGTTGAGTTTTCCAGTGGCTAAATAATCTAAGAAAAATAGGGGTTCTGCACCGCAGGTTAAAACGTCGTTGACGCACATGGCCACTAAATCGATACCTACCGTATCGTGACGATCGACCGTATGGGCAATCTTGAGTTTTGTTCCGACTCCATCGGTTCCGGACACCAAAATCGGGTTTTGATATCCCGTTGGCAACCGGAAACAGCCGCTAAACCCGCCCAAATTCCCTAAAACTTCTGGTCGGTAGGTGGCTTCAACTAGACGGCGAATTTGCCCGACAAAAGCCCGACCTGCTTCTACATCTACACCCGCTTCGCGATAATCCATGAATTTACCAATGCCCCAATTGACTCGTTGCAGTATTCTACTTGCTTCGCTGGTCGCAACGAATACCGGGATATGGAGATTTTGGCGATCGCAAATATGAAGTTTATGTAAAGTTGGCATAAAGTTGCGGATTGGGATAATGAGGATTAAGCCCAGTTGTAGTAAGCTTTTGAGCAGAAAACCTATTGTGAATTTTTGATGAAGTTATCCGTGTTTGTCTTAGATCCCCGATCCCTAATCCAAAAAGTTCGTGTTACTCTGTTGCAGTTCCATTGCCAAACCTGAAAACGAAACGAGTATGAGTTGGAATCTCAGTTCCAGGGTTCTCCACCCCACCTCAACCAACTCACAGATGTCTAACTGTACTCATACAGCATCGGTGCATCTAATTCGATTTTCAACGGCTCTTCACAACGAACTATGAAACACAAACTTTGGAGTGGTCTAACAGCGGCCTTACTGGTGACAGCCTTGAGTACGGCACCCTCAACCCATGCCGAATCGCTCAACCAGCAAACTCGTCAGGATGCCAACGAAACCCCTCAAGCAACGGACGGCGCAACCCCCGAACTCAGCTTGGCTCGCGAGAGCGAAGCAGTTAAAGTTGGGGAATACCAAACCTGTCCGGACACAGAAGTTTCCTACATAGGTGAGATTCCCGCAGGGATACCGACGGAAGGCTGCGAAGATAGCGCTTCGCGAATGGCCTCTTTCCCTGAAGTTATCGCCAAAATTCAGCCCCACGAACTCGCAGGACGCCAAGCCGCAACCGTATACGTTCGCAACATCCCCGTCCTGACCTTTCTGGGCAATACACCCTTAGACCAAAGCAATACAGTCAAAGTGGGTGAAATTGACGGCGAAACCCTCGCTTCTGAAAACAGTTCGGCGAACGAAAAACAATCCAACCAACCAGACCCTTCAGAACCCATCTGGCGAGCAACAACCCTTGCTGCCCAACTCAACCAACTCAACCGAGAAAACCTCGACGCCAACACAATCACCGTCAGTTGGCAAGCCCCCACAAACGAGAGTCCAGAACACTATACGATTAAAGTAGACGGCAAAGAATTAGTCGCCTTCAACGCCGAAACTCAGCTACCCGACTCCACCAACAATCCGACCGAAGACGCCTTACAAGCAACAAACCGCTTGCGTCGGCAAATGGGGAACGCCCCACCGTTACGAGAAATTGAAGGCAGACCGCAGCCTCAACGCCTAGCCATCATTCCCAAACAATTTAACCCGCTTGCAGAGTTTAAAGGCATGGCCTCCTGGTATGGCCCAGGCTTTCATGGCAACCGTAGCGCCAGCGGCGAAATTTTTAATCAAGATGCGCTAACCGCAGCCCATCGCAATTTACCTTTTGGGACGCTAGTGCGCGTCACCAATCTAGACAACGGTACATCAGTGGTCGTGCGAATTAACGATCGCGGTCCGTTTATTGGCGGTCGCATTATTGACTTATCGGCCGGTGCTGCTCGCGTTCTCGGACTGATCCATTCTGGAGTTGCTCCCGTACGGGTTGAAGTCCTAGGCGCTCAAAGTGCTTCCAACTAAAATATTTTCCCCCATTCAATCGCAATCTGAGTAGAGGCAACCCACCGTTGTCTCTACTTCCGTTCGCTTATAGAGCAAAGTGCTGAGTGCTGAGTTAGTAGTTACCAAGTTTTTCTATTTCTTCTTCCCCAACCCCCAACTCCTAATTCCCTTCTTCCCCCCATCTCCCCACCCTCTTTTTCCAAATCTCCCGTCCAACTTTCCAGAGTGAGAATACACTACTAGAGGGATGTTTTTGATTGAGATCGGGGGGTTTTGGTGCGCCTGCTGACAACGGTTGTTGCGCTGCGCTGCTATTTAGAGCAACAGCGCTTGCTTGAGAGAAAGCCCGAACAACAAGGGCGGAACGATCAATTTTGGGATTGTGGTGAAGACGGAGTGGCGTCATCTTCTTATCCTAAGCACCGAGAAGTCGGTCTAGTGCCAACAATGGGGGCGCTGCACGCAGGTCATCTCAGCCTGATCGAACAGGCGCGACAAGATAATGACATTTTGATTGTCAGTATTTTTGTCAATCCCTTGCAATTTGGACCGACAGAAGATTTTCAGAAGTATCCTCGTCAGCTCGAACGAGACTGGCAATTGTGCGAGGATGCGGGGGTGGATGCAATTTTTGCGCCGCCGCCTGAAGAACTGGGCATTCCTAGCCGTAGCAGTTCTGAGCGATCGCCAATAGTACAAGTGATTCCCCCTCCAGAAATGACTTCTGGGCTATGCGGGCGATCGCGTTTGGGTCATTTTCAGGGTGTTGCTACTATAGTTACAAAATTATTTAATCTCATTGGACCCCAACGCGCCTATTTTGGCCAAAAAGATGCCCAACAATTAGCTATCATTAGACGTTTGGTAGCCGATCTGAATTTTCCCATTGAGATTGTCGCCTGTCCGATTATTCGCGAAGCGTCAGGACTAGCTTTAAGTTCGCGCAATCAGTATTTATCGCTGGCGGGAAAACAAACCGCAGCCGTCCTTTATCAAGGTTTACGACAGGCCGAGCAAGCGTTTTTCGGTGGCGAGCGATCGCGTTTAGGATTGGTAGAAGCGTTCAACTCTCAATTAACGGAATATCCAGAGGTTCAGTTAGAGTACATTGATTTGGTTCACCCGCATACGTTAATGCCTTTAGAACAGATTGAAGAAATTGGCTTACTGGCGACAGCCGCTCGCCTGGAATCGACACGCCTAATTGATAATATTGTCCTGCGCGATCGCGCCCCCATTGTCGCCATTGATGGGCCGGCGGGAGCTGGCAAATCGACGGTTGCCCGTCAAGTGGCCCGTGCTTTAGGGCTGCTTTACCTGGATACTGGGGCGATGTATCGTGCGGTCACATGGCTGGTGCTGCAATCGGGTTTAGGGCTAGAGGATGAAGTGGGAATTGCTGAGTTAGTCAGCCGCGCTTCGATCGACTTAACACCAACCGAGGTTTGGATTGATGGGCAAAATGTTACCCAAGCGATTCGCTCGATTGAAGTCACCTCTCGCGTTTCTGCCATTTCTGCCCAACGCGCTGTTCGCCGAGAACTGGTCAAACAACAGCAGCAATGGGGCAATAAAGGAGGAGTGGTTGCAGAAGGTCGCGATATTGGAACCCATGTCTTCCCTAATGCAGAGTTAAAAATCTTCCTTACGGCTTCCGTACAGGAGCGAGCGCGCCGTCGCCAGCAGGATTTTAGCGGGCAAGGAGAACAATCGGTGAGCTTGCAGCAGTTGGAACGAGATATTTCCGAACGCGATCGCGCCGACAGCAATCGCTCGATTTCCCCGCTGCGTAAGGCTCCAGACGCGATCGAAATTCAATCCGATCGTCTCAGTATTGCTGAGGTGACGGAGCGGATCGTCAACCTCTATCAGCAGAAGGTTATGAGTTCTGCTTTAAATGGGAATAATTATATACAGAAGGGTCAGACGAGAGCGCGATCCAACATTTAAGCGCGATTAGTGACCGGGATCTCACAATTTGGTGCTTGATGTCAAGTGCCAAATTGCCAAAGATCGCACTTTTCTTGAGCGAAATCGTCCATTCTATAAGAAGAAGCAAAACGATTTCGCTAAACCCAAGTTTCATTCAAGGCTGATTATGTTATCTAAATCTGAATTCGACGATCAACTTCTAACCCAATCCTTCTATCAAGCTCTATTTAATCGTTTCTATCAATCTTGCGTTCGAGCAGGCGATCGCGACAATAACCGCGCCCTGCAAACCCTGTTGAGCGAATGCACGTTTGGGATCGCTCCGAGTCCCACAGGCGTACAAACGCTCTTTATCATCGCTCCCGATCAAGAGTCTGCCCAAATGCTGACTGAATACGTTGAAACTCTGGTGAGTTGTGCGATGGAAATTATGGGAGGAGTCAACCAAACTGCCGTCTGTTTCGTACCCGTCGAAAAACAAGCTGAATTTAAAGCCGAACTTCGAGAATGCAAGCCCTTTTCTCCTAAATTCCTACTCGGTAAAATCTTTGCCCATCCTCCGCAGTTCGAGAATAGCGACGACGAGTAAGTTGAGTAGCGTCAAGCGATCGCAATATCCGGAGTTGACAGATCGCCGCAGTTGGGTAAAATGCTGTCATCAGCTCGATCGGCTAGCAGCGTTGAGACGCAATCGGTAGTGAATTTCTTCAGCAGTTGGATCGATGTCCGGAGTCGGAGCCGCGTTGAATCGCGAAACCCTAGAGATGGGTTTTTATGGGTACAAATTCTAGGAAAACGATTTTCCCTTCAGGGTCGTAGAGCTTGTACAGATTAAGTTGGAAAAGTCAAGCTAGTTTTACATAACGTGCTATATCGGGACATTTTTAGCAAAGTGCTGAACGCTCAGTCAGGTTAATCTTTAGTCGCAGTTCAGCTTGTCCTAACCGTTATGGCTACAGCTATAAATATTTGTCAGCGATCTTAAAAAGCGTGGGAAATCAACTTTCCCACGCTTTAGATTTTCAGGCGCGGTCAATTCCCAGTTCCGAGTAGATTGGAACTGGGAACTTCAGCCGGAACGCGCTTAAGAGGCAGGTACGGGCACCTTCGCCGTAGAACCTTCGCTGGCTTCTGGGCTATCGGCTTCCGAAGGCGGTACCACTTGCCAGAATTTACTTAAGGAAGCTTCCCAATTGGCTAATAGCATTTTGGCTTTTTCCGAACCCGTGCGATCGGCGTGGGCTGAAATTAGATCCTTGAGTTGCTGTTCTCCTGCTGGGGTACTGACGCGTTGAAGTTTAACAATTTCTGGGTTGACATGTTCGGGGAAACTGCCATCTTCATCGAGGAAATAGCCTAAACCGCCCGTCATCCCCGCGCCGACGTTACGGCCGACTTTACCCAGAACGACAATAACGCCACCTGTCATATATTCGCAACAGTGATCGCCTGCACCTTCAATCACCGCTTTCCCTTGGGAATTCCGCACCGCGAACCGTTCGCCTGCTTGCCCTTGAGCAAACAGGGTTCCGCCCGTCGCCCCATACAGACAAGTATTACCCACAATCACATTATCGGCGGCAACAAAAGAGCTTTCACCGGCCGGCTTAATAATAATTTCGCCGCCATTCATGCCTTTCCCTACATAGTCGTTGGCTTCTCCTTCTAGGATCAGCGTCATTCCCGGTAGGATAAACGCCCCGAAGCTTTGTCCGGCGCTGCCTTTAAATTTCAAGGTAATATCGCCTTCAAAGCCATTGTTACCGTACAGGCGGGCGATCGCACCCGCTAGGCGCGTTCCGATTGTACGGTCGGTATTGACAACGCCGACATTCTTTTCAACGGTTCCTTGAGATTGGATCGCCGCTTGAATGTCCGGATCGGCGAGGAGTTGGTCGTCTAAAACCGGGCCATTGCTGTGAACCGTTTCGTGTTGGAGGAAGCTGCGATCGCTCTTAGTATTGGGTAAGTTTAATAAACAACCCAAATTCAAGGATTGAGTTTTCGTCAAGCTGACATTCGAGTGGGTTGTCAGCAAGTCCGCCCGACCGATGACTTCATCTAAGCGACGATAGCCCAACCGCGCTAACAAAGAACGCACTTCTTCGGCGATGAAGTAGAAGAAATTCACGACATGTTCGGGAATACCGCTAAACCGCGCCCGCAGTTTTTCTTGCTGCGTCGCCACCCCAACCGGACAGTTGTTGGTATGGCAGATCCGCGCCATAATACATCCTTCGGCGATCATGGCGATCGAACCGAAGCCGTATTCCTCCGCACCCATTAAGGCAGCCATCATTACATCCCATCCGGTTTTAATACCCCCATCTGCACGCAGAAGGACGCGATCGCGCAGACCATTTTCCATTAACACGCGATGGACTTCCGTAACGCCCAACTCCCAGGAAACACCCGCGTGCTTAATAGAACTCAAGGGAGAGGCCCCAGTACCGCCATCATGACCGGAAATTTGGATAATATCCGCATTCGCCTTAGCAACGCCTGCTGCAATCGTACCAATGCCTATTTCGGCCACCAGTTTAACCGACACTTGTGCCTGGGGATTAATTTGATGCAGGTCAAAAATCAGTTGTGCGAGGTCTTCAATCGAGTAAATATCGTGGTGGGGTGGCGGTGAAATGAGGGGAACGCCCGCCTTAGAACGGCGCAGCATCGCAATATACGGGCTGACTTTCTTACCCGGAAGTTGACCGCCTTCGCCCGGTTTTGCCCCTTGGGCCACCTTAATTTCAATTTGGTGGGCGTTCATCAGGTACTCTGGGGTGACGCCAAAGCGACCGGAAGCCACCTGTTTAATCGAAGAAGAGGCAGTATCGCCGTTTCTCAAGCCCTTGAGATGGGGTAAAAGTTGAGAACGACCTTCACCATCCACATCATTGAGGACATTAAAGCGAATCGGGTC